>JAHIKF010000324.1 GCA_018897875.1 Pseudomonadota bacterium
AGCATCTGTCCCGTTATCTGGCGGAATTTTGCTACCGTTTCAACCGTCGCTTCTGGGAACCTCAAATGTTTAACCGGATGATTACTGCGTGTCTTAATACTCAAACCGTTACCTTTTCGGAGCTAAGGCAATAAGCGTTTAATCTTATTAGACAATATAGCAACTCTTTCAAAATAAAAAGGCGCTGGTGCAATCATATTTATCTTAAAGTTATTTATTTCTTCATCACAACATCTTTTCATCATCTCCAAGTCATTTTTATGCGACTCGGCATATTCATAAGTTGGTTTGCCGTCAACTTTAGCACTCAAATTTTTACCATTCAAAAAGAACCCTTCCATTCCTCACCTCCATATATCTGAGATTATACAATGGAATGAGCAGACCATATTGACCATCCAAATTCACCATAGCACAGGGACAGGGGAAAATCCAATTTCCGTTAACTTCCGAGCAAAGTTAATGAAAATCTTTTCAATTTTCCGAGAAAATGCTTTTTAAGGACCTCTCCTGACCTTTACCTACCACGCATCAAAATTTACATTTGACAAACTGATCTGGAATGGGTAACCTTGCCGCGCTGCCAGGGGGTCGCCGGAAACGTCCCCAGCTGCCACGGCCCCAGCCCAACGTCACCCGATACCCAGGCCGGACGGCACCGACGCCGTTTCTGCGGTTTCGCCGGAAAACCCCCCACTCACTGAAATCGCCGGCGTTCGGAAATGGCAGCCGGGGCGGTTCTCACAGCTACCTCCCAGACATCGCGCTGCTCGTTGGGTTCCAGGACGGCCAGGGGGCGGACCTGGCGTTCGTGAACCGGCTGGATTTCACAAGGGGGCATGATGACACCCCGGGGTGTCAAATTCTCTGCCACCTGGGACCCGGCTATCAGCCTGTGTGCTCCCCTCTCCTTCAGACAGGCCCCGCCAACCGCCCAGATTTTTGCTTATAAAATTTTTGGGAGAGTCGATGCCGGGGGTGTTTCGAGCAGGGAGGCCGACCGTCAACGGCAGGATCAGGAAGCGGCTCAACACAGGGCTGATCAGCAAATGCACGATATGCAGCAGCGGCAAGACGATATGCAGCGGCAACAGTGGAATTCTGACTTTCAGTCCAGGTCGCCCCGTATCGGGCAAAACGATTAACAAGAGGCCCGGGCTAACCCCCTGGCCTTTTTTGTTGCCCTTCGCCCTACCTACCCCCTTGCTTTGACTCCAGACCCACCTAAAAAAGCGTGTGGCGCTTTTTTGGGGGCATTGTGAGGACCTATCCTCTCCGGCTTATCCCCCATCCGAAAATCGGTTTGAAATTTTTGAGCCCGGGGTCCCATAGACCGATAGGGGTATCACCACCGGAGCCCTTGCCCTGGCCGGTCTGTTTTATTGCTAATCTTTTCTTAGCCGTTCATTTACCCAGTCCCTGATACACTCCATAGATTCGTCATGCCTTGGATCATCTTCATTGATCATATCCAGTTGGCTTATTGCGCCATAGACGTGAGGCGCTACGCCTGGCATGCGCTTAGGGTGGAGTTTTTTATCAATCCACCTGATTACTTTTTGAAAACCATCTTTCTGCTTTGGGTCGTCTTCAGGTATCCGCCCCAGGTGGTCAATGGCTAAGTCCGCCATTTGTTTAGCGCAAGAATAAGGTTTGGGTGGCTCGGGAACCTTCTCATATTTCAGCGGAGGCCCTGCACCTTCCCTTTTTCCACCATGTTTCACTTCGGCAACTTGATTGTCCTGTATTTCTGGGGAATTTGTGGGGGTTGGGGGGGGGGTGGTGATTTCACCACCCCTTTTCTTAATAAAACGAGCCCTTGATCTAATTGTTTCAGGAGGAATGCTCGTCTCAAAGAGCTTTCCCACCCAGGCGGACAAGTCTTTGCCGATTCTATAAGGTTTTTTCCCTTCGGCCAAACCTTTTTCAATTTCCTGTTCAATGAATAGCTGGCAAGCCTCTTGGTGAGCCATTATTTTTCACCCTTCTTCAAAAACGCTTCCAGGTCGCTTTCTCGAACCCGCCACAGGCGCCCCATTTTCACGCCCTTAAGTTTGCCGGCCTTCAACCATTCCCTTACCGTCGTGGACTTCACTAAAAGAGCTTTAGCCGCGTCCTCTGGGGTAAGTAATTTTTCGGCTCCCATTGCATCCCCCTATCGTTAATTATAATTTAATATCAGTTTATATAATTGTCAATCATTTATTCGGTTAGATTCAAAAAAAAATTAAGGGGCAGGTCTCGGAAGTCGGCTGGATTTCACAAGGGGGCATCATGGCCACCGCGGTGGTCAAATCTACCGCAACCTGCGATCCGCTTATCAGGTAGTTTGCATACGACTTCCCCATTAACCACTTTCCCCGGCAATAATCCTCGAAGGTTTTCCACCCTTCCCGGTAGAGCCCGTTGTCCCGGATCGCGTGTAGGGCCTTGCCGACAGCGATGAAGGACCCCAGCGACCGTTCGATGGTGCCTTCAAGGATTTGCCCACCTTGTCGCTATGGCCACCATCGTCTAAATACCAGAAGAATTTTTCATATGAAAATTTTTGGGCCGGTCCCGTCACAGGAAGAGTTTTTTTACCGGAAATGATTTTTTGCAAAAATTTCCTCCATTAACCACGCGGCCAGGGTCCGCCGGCACCATCCCTATCCGCAGCGATGCCGCCACGGCCCCAGGCCAACGCCGACCGCTACCAGGCCGGATTTTTGTTTATAAAATTTTGGGGGGGAAAGAAGACAGGGGGGGTGTTTTCTACCGGGATCTCGCCGGGACGCAAAAACGGTATGAATAATATTTTGGGGTTGGGGTCTGGGGCACTCATAAAGCATAGGGGGGTAGCCGGAGTCCCTCCCCGGTATCGGTGTTTGGGTCGGTGGCTGACAGTACGGACGAGAGCCGGGCCAGGGGCAGGAAGGGCGGGGGCCGGTCGCTGCTGTACCGTGGGGCTGCGCGCTGGGGGGCACAGGGGCAGGGCGCTGGGCCGGGTTAGCCAGGGCAGGCAGAGCAAGAGCAAGGGCATGGGCACAGGCACAAGGCAGAGCATACCCTCCCCCTCCCTCCCCCCTGCCTACCTATCACATAGAGCATGAGCATGAGCATGGGCAGCAGGGCAGCATGGGCAGGGCACAGGGTGAGCAGGGGCAGGGTAGCGTGGCAGGGTGAGCAGCAAGGCACGAGGCAGGCAGGCGGCGGCTGGGCGGCGGGCCCCGGTTGGGAGCATGGGCGGGGGCGCAGAGGGGCGGGGGCGTCCACGGCTGAGAGGTGCTTGGAGAGCCGAGGGCGGCGACGGCGGCTGGAGCCATGGTGCAGGGTGTAGGCACAGCAGGGGGGGCGAAAGGGCCGGGCCGATGCCTTGTACATCGTCCGGCCTGTTTATACAGGCCATAGCAACCCCGATTATGCTAGCCATAATGCTAGCCATAAATAATAAAGGGTTAGCCTTTTGAGCTAACCCCTTGATTTCTTTGGTAGGCCGTCGGGGGCTCGAACCCCAAACCTAGTGATTAAGAGTCACTTGCTCTACCAATTGAGCTAACGGCCCGTCGGTAAAACGTCTTAAATATACTGGCCTCCAAAATGTTTGTCAAGCGAGGCGAGCCGCCAAAATATGCCAAACCTGCCTTAAGCGGCGGCAAGCGTTGGCTCAACGCACCGGGGGAATGGGGCAGGCGCCCCGCCCGCCCGCCGCCCCGGCCGGCAATCCCAAAGCCGCCAATGGAGCCCTTAACGAGGCGCCCCCACCGGTTCCCCGGCATGGGAGCCGGGGCGCCAGGGGTGACTCAGGAGCCCGGGTGAAGCCTTCCCCTTGGCGGTTGCGGCCGGAAAGCGGTAAGTCCGGGAAATTCCTTGACCTGTTCCCGGGTTATGACATAAATAAGGAAACATCTCCTGGATAACGATACGCATGGGTGCCACGGCCGCGAAGTTTTTGACCAGCCTGATCCCGCCGCTCCCGTTTCTGCTGGCCGGCTGTCTGCCGCTATGGGTAGGGGCGCTCTTGGCGGGGGTGTCGGGATTGCCGGTGCGCCCGGGGGTTTTGGGAGCGGGCAGCCTGGCGGTGTTGGCCCTGATCCTGGCGGCCTTTGCCGGCCGGGAAGCCTTTTGCCCCGGAGCGGGCCGGTGTCCGGCCTGGAGAATGACGTTGGCCCGGCAGCCAACAATCGCGGCCTATGCGGCCCTGGCGGTGGCGGCGGTTCTGGGGTTGGCCCTGCAGTTCGGCTGGCGCACCGGCGATTTCACGATTCCCCTGGGCGGTCTGGGCATGCTTGGGGGGTATTTCGCCTTTGCCCCGCCCCTGGCATGGCATCGCCGGGGTCTGGGAGAGGCGGTGGGGGGGTTCTGCTTCGGGCTGCTGCCGGTGGCTACGGGGCTGTACCTGCAATGCGGCCAGCTGCTGACCGAGGTCCTGCTCTACGGCCTGCCCCTGACCTTCACCGGCTTTAACCTGTTCCTGGTCTACGGAACTCCCGGCCCCGAGGCCGCGCCAGGTCCCCGCACCCTGGCGGCCCGGGTGGCGCCGACGACCGGGGCCCTGATTTTTACCATAAATAATGTGTTCACCATCATCGGATTGGCGCTGATCCTGATCTTCCCGGCAGCAAGCCTGCCCTGGCGGTTCTGGCTGTGGCCCCTCTTGCTCCTGGCGGTAATCAATCAGGAGTTGGTTAAACGGAAAGCCTACCGGGATGAAAGGCGCCTGACGCTGCTGGCCAGGCTGACGTTAACGCTGCACCTGGGCATGGGCCTGGTGTTCGTGTTAATGCTGTGGCAGAGGCTTTAATGTGGGTTCTGGGTTTTAGGTTTTGGGGTTTGGTGGCACAGGCTTTCCAGCCTGTGCAGACGCGTGCCTGTACCTGCGGCTATATGAAGGCGAATAATTTTACCACAGCCTCATAGGGTTAACTATTTAGTTTGGTTCATTTAAAAGGAATCGGCAGCGCGCCAGGATCATTGGTCATGCATAGGCGGCAAGTGGTAAAGGGCTTCGGGTGGCGAGCGCGGGTGGTGGTCTTTTGCCTCATCCTGGCGCTAACGCCGGGTTGCCAGGTCAGTGCGGCCCAGATTTACATTCCCCTGGCCTACGGACTCACCGGCACGTGCATTGCGCTTCTCATGTCCCCGACGCCGCTGGCCGGGGTGGTGGGGTTCGCGGCGGGGGTGCTGCTGGGGGCCGCGGTCTACAATAACTCCCTCAAACGCCAGTTATCGGCGTCCCCTGGTAACGGACCTCCCAGTGACATCCGCTAAGAGGCCAGACCAGGGATTGGCGGCGGTGTTGCAGGTCCTGCGGGGCGCCGCCGACGCCATCTCGGGGGAGTACCTGGCAGCCCAGTTGGGTCTGAGCCGGGCGGCGGTATGGAAGCGGGTCCACCGCCTCAAGGCCCAGGGTTATGTCATCGAGGGCTCACCCCGGCGGGGTTATCGCCTCCTGGCCGTCCCGGACAAGCTCCTGCCGGAAGAAGTTCTCCAGGGGCTCAAGGCCCGCGTTTTTACGGGGCCGGTGCACCACTTCGAGACCCTGGACTCCACCAATGATCTGGCCAAGGCACTGGCGGCCCGGGGTGCCCCGGAAGGCACCGTGGTCGTGGCGGAAGCCCAGACCGGTGGCCGGGGCCGGTTGGACCGGGAGTGGGATTCACCCTCGGGAGTCGGGATCTACGTCTCCCTGGTGTTGCGCCCGATGCTGCCGCCCATGGAGCTGCCCCAGATCACCCTGACAACAGCCGTGGCCGTGGTCCGGGCGGTCCGCCGGGTGGCGGGGCTGGCGCCGGGGATCAAATGGCCCAATGACCTGCTCTTAAACGGCAAAAAGCTGGGGGGTATACTCACCGAGATGGAGACGGAGAGCGACCGCATCCGCCATGTCGTGGTGGGTTTGGGACTGAACGTCAACAACCCGGGGTTCCCCCCCGAGCTGGCCGCGACGGCCACTTCCCTGGCCCTGGAGGCTGGGAGGACGTTTTCCCGGGTCAACCTCCTGCAGGCCTGGCTGGAGGAATTCGAGGAGTTGTACGGCCGATTTTTAAACCAGGAGTTTGCCGAAATCCTGGAAGAGTGGAAAGGCTCCACCGTGACCTTGGGGAAGATGGTCACGGTGCGCCAGGGACCTCGGGAAATATCCGGCCAGGCCCTGGACGTAGCTCCAGACGGGGCACTGCTCCTGCGCACCGCCAATGGGGAAATAGTCCGGGTGACTTCCGGGGAGATAACCCCCGGCTCCAGTGTGGAACCGGGGGTCTGAAGCCTGGTTGGGCGTTGAAACTATTTTTTCAGGTCTTCGATTTCTGATTTCAGGCGATCAACTTCCGCCTTATATTTTTCCACTTCGGCCTCAGCCATCTTGGGAGGCTCATAAGCCGGGGTTTCGGGTTTCTTAAAAAACTTATCTTTGGTTTCTTCGAAACCTAAATATACGGCCAGAGCGCCACCCAGAAGAAGAATTAAGGGAAGGCCCCCGGCCAGCAGGCCCAGGAAATGCTTCCACCACATGCCGAGCCCGATCAATCCCAGCGCCACCGCGACCAGTCCGCCTACCAAAGCCGTCATGCCCAAACCTCCTTGCTCCAGATAAGATTTCCAGCTCTCCGCTGGGTTATCATTACGATACCTTACATAGAAACATATTGTTACCAGAAAGGGAAAAATTAATCAAGGAGGAATTCAGGGGAGATGGGGCGGTTTGTAAGTTTTTTCCAATAAATTAGGAAGGTTATATGGCAAAGCGCCTTGACAAAAATCGGCCCGGAATTATAATAAAGTCAAATTACCCCCAACGGAGTCGCGAGACCTATCATGGCGGAGAATGATTATTATAAAATTTTGGGAGTTGGCCGGGATGCCACTGCCGACGAGATCAAGAAAGTTTACCGGAAGCTGGCCATGAAGTACCATCCCGATAAGGCCAAGGGGGACAAGAAACAGGCCGAAGATAAATTTAAGCAGATCAGTGAAGCCTACGCCGTCCTGAGCAATCCGGAGAAGAAGAAGGAATACGACGAATTCGGCTCCCAGGTCTTTAGACAAAAATTCTCCCAGGAAGACATCTTCCGGGGGTCCGATTTTAGCGATATCTTCGGTGACGGCGCCTCGGAAAGTATCTTCAGCCGCATCTTTGGGGGGCAGAGGGGCGGCCGGCCCCGGGGCCGGAGCGGCACCTTCAGTTATGGCGGGCCCGAGGGCCATTACCAACCGGTTTCGCCGCCCAAGGGCCAGGATCTCCAGGTGGAAGTGCCCATAACCCTCCACGAAATCGCCTTCGGCACGGATAAACTGGTGAGCTTCAGCCACCAGGGCCAGGTGGAAAAGATCTCGGTAAAAGTTCCCGCCGGTTCGCTGCCGGGGAAAAAACTGCGTCTCACCGGCAAGGGTAGCCCCAGCCCCATGGGCGGCCCCCCGGGCGATCTTTATGTGAAGCTGAAAGAGATGGAACACCCGGTCTTCAAACGGGAGGGGAATGACCTGTTGGTGGACCGGAAGATCAAGCTGAGCGAAGCTACCCTGGGTACCAAGGTAACGGTCCCCACCCTGGACGGCAAGACCATGAGCCTCAAGGTGCCGCCCGGCACCCAAAGCCATACCAAGATGCGGCTCAAAAACTACGGCCTGCCCACGGCCAATGGCAAAAACCGGGGAGACCAACTGGTCCGCATCATTGTGGAAACCCCCGCCAATCTTACCAAGAAGCAGAAAACCCTCCTGGAAGAACTGGCCAAAGAAGGGCTCTGATGCCGTTTTCGGTTTGCGGTTTTCAGTTTTCGGTAACAATAAAGAGATTACGTTTAGAGCGCCGGAGGTTGATATGCCCATAGAACTGGCCCCCAAGGTTTACTGGGTGGGCGCCGTTGATTGGACCATTCGGGATTTTCACGGCTATCTCACCGAAGATGGCTCCACGTATAACGCCTATTTGATTGTCGACGACCACATCACGCTCATTGACACGGTCAAAAAGGAATTCGTGCCCGAGATGTTGGCCCGGGTGGCCGAGATCGTGGACCCGGCCAAGATTGATTATATCGTCTCCAACCACGTGGAGATGGATCATTCCGGGGGGCTGCCCGAAGTGGTCGCCCGGGTGAAGCCGGAAAAACTCTTCTGCTCGCCCATGGGCAAGACGGGCCTGAGCCGCCATTATAAAGAAGATTGGCCCTTCATCGAGGTCAAGACCGGCAGCGAGCTGTCCACGGGGAGATATAACCTGGCCTTCCTGGAAACCCCCATGCTCCACTGGCCGGACTCCATGATGACCTACCTCAAAGAGGAACAGATGTTGTTTTCCAGTGACGCCTTCGGGGCCCACCTGGCATCCAGTGAGCATTTTGACGACGGGCTGCCCGCCTTCCCCATGAACTATCCCCGGCAGCTGAAAAAGTACTATGCCAACATCCTGAT
>JAHIKF010000325.1 GCA_018897875.1 Pseudomonadota bacterium
ATAGTAAAAGTCAGCATCGTAAATTTGCCGCCGGAAGGAGAGGCGTACCCGTGATGGACCTGAACGCCGTTGATTATTCCCCCCTGGACGTGCCTGAGGTGCTGCTGCGGTTGTTCCACCCCCGTCCCGAATTCAGCTTCTCCGGCGCCCAGACTGAAGCCCGGGATCTCCTTATCCCGGTGGATGACCACGCCGTGGTGGGGGCCCGCTTTCATCCGGCCGCCGCGGCCGCCCCCACCATCCTCTTTTTCCACGGCAACGGCGAGATCGTGGCTGATTATGACGAACTGGCCCCCTTCTACCGGCGCCAGGGCGTCAACTTTTTGCCGGTGGATTACCGGGGTTATGGCCGGTCCACCGGCGCCCCCACGGTGAGCGCCATGATGCGGGACTGCCACACCATCCTGGCCTTCGCCCGGCAATGGCTGCCGGAGATGGGCTACCGGGGCCCCCTGATGGTCATGGGCCGGTCCCTGGGCAGCGCCTCGGCCCTGGAACTGGCGGCCTCCTACCCCGAGCAGATCGCGGCTCTCATCGTGGAGAGCGGCTTTGCCTATGCCGGGCCCCTGTTGCAGCTCCTGGGCGTCAACCTGACCGCCATCGGGTTTAAGGAAATGGCCGGGTTCCGCAACGTCGACAAGATCCGGGCCTATCCCGGGCCTACCCTGATCATCCACGCCGAGGACGACCACATCATTCCTGTGAGCGACGGCCTTGCCCTGTTCGACGCCTCGGCCGCCCCGGACAAGACCCTGCTCAAAATCCCCCACGCCAACCACAACGACATCCTCCTCCAGGGCTTCACGGTTTATATGGCGGCCATCCAGGCCTTGGCGGCACGGATCAGCCGGTGATGAGGTGCTGGCACAAGATCTCCTTAGGGGGAACCGGGAACCAGGCGGCAAATTTGCAGGTGGGGCCGCCTGCCGGGCCAATGACCGAGGAGGGTCGGCCGGTGATGGCTCCAACCCTCCTTGATCCGGAATGATGCCGGCTAAAAGCGCCAAGCGCCCGCCAATTTCCGGGTTTCCCGGGCCTCAGTTAGAAGCCCGGCACATGTCGCCGCCACACCGGGGACACTTGACTTCCCGGCAGGGCGTCCCCGGTTCATGGGGGACCTGGTGTCCGCAGGCCGAGCAGACGCAAACCCCTGCCGGTCCCTTGCCGGTTATCCCGGCGCCGCAGCCACAGTGGCATCTCGGTGCGGAATCCGATCCTTGATCTTTCTCTGACATCTTGTTTCCTCCTGATTCTCGCCCACCCCTGGGCTCAGATTTTTTTAGCATAAGTTCATTATTATACCATTATACCCCCACGTGCAAGATATTTCCGCCGGGGAAATTCCCTGGCCATGGCCGCAAAATTATGGTAAAAAGGCCGATAGCCTTAGAGGAAGCTAACATGTCAGAAGTGCGCACTCGCTTTTCCCCCAGCCCCACCGGCGCCCTCCACCTGGGCGGCGCCCACACGGCGCTGTTCAACTGGCTCATTGCCCGGCATTATCAGGGGACCTTCATTCTCCGGATCGAGGACACCGACCAGGAGCGGTCCCAGGAGAAGTTCGTCACCGAGATCCTGGAGGCCATGACCTGGCTGGGTCTGGACTGGGATGAAGGCCCCTACCGCCAGATGGAACGCCTGCCCCTCTATCAGGACTACATCAACCGCTTGTTGGCCAGCGGCGCGGCTTATTATTGCAACTGCCCGCCCCAGGATGCCAAGGCCCGCCAGGCCGCTATGGCCCGGGGTGAGAAACCCAAATACGACGGCCGCTGCCGGGAGCTTAACCTCCCGGCCGGGCCGGGTACCGCCGTCCGCTTCAAGACCCGCCCTACCGGCGTCACGCACTGGGATGACCAAATTAAAGGCCCCATCGCCTTCGACAACCAGGAACTCGACGACCTGGTGCTCCAGCGGGCCGACGGCATTCCTACCTATAATTTCGCGGTAGTGGTGGATGACATCACCATGGCGGTCACCCATGTCATCCGGGGTGAAGACCACATCCCCAATACCCCCCGGCAGCTCCTGATTTATGAGGCCCTTAACGTCACCCCGCCTCTGTTCGCCCACATGCCCCTGATGTTGGGCAAAGACCGGGCCAAGCTCTCCAAGCGCCACGGCGCCTTGCCCGCTTTGGCCTATCGGGAGCAAGGCTTCCTGCCGCCGTCCATGGCCAACTATCTGGCCCGGCTGGGCTGGTCCCATGGCGACCAGGAGATTTTTTCCCGGGAAGAGCTGATCGAATTTTTCACCCTGGATCATGTGACCAAATCCCCGGGGATCTTTGACGAGGAAAAGCTCTTGTGGCTCAACAGCCACTATCTCAAGGAGATGCCGGCCCCGGAGTTGGCCAGGGAACTGACCCCCTTTCTGGCCGCCCAGGGGATCACCGAGCCGGACCAGGATTATCTGGCCCGGGTGGTGCCCACCCTGAGCGCCCGGTGCAAAACCCTGGTGGAGATGGCCGCGGCCGCGCGCTTCTATTTCCTGGACCCTCGGCCCTACGAGGAGAAGGCGGCCAAAAAGTTTCTCACCCTCGGCGCCGTCCCTATGCTCAAGGAGATTGCGGCGCGCCTGGACAAATTGCCCGACCCCTCGGAGGAGGCCTTGAATCGGTTGTTCACCGATCTGGCCCAGACCACCGGGCAGAAGATGACCAACCTGGCCCAGCCGGTGCGGGTGGCCTTGACGGCCAAAACCGCCAGTCCCGGCCTCTATGAAATCATTCATATCCTGGGCCGCGAGGAGGCCTTGCGGCGGATCCAACACGCCATTGAGTTTGCGGCCCAAAGTGGGGCATAATTGCTGAAAATTTTGCTGGCAGTCGACTGAACGGATGGACTTTTAGTTATATTATCGGGAGGTTAATCATGGCGGAACAGAATCAAGCTTATCGGAAAAAGCAGGCTTACCTGGTTATCTTGGTGTTTGCCTGCATAGGGGTTGCCATTTGGGGGCATAGCGCCCCGGTGGCCGTGGTCGCCATCCTGGCGGCCTGCGGCCTCTGCTTCTATGCCTCTACCATGGAGCCGGAGAAAAAGCCTGACGAACACCATCATTAGTCGGCCGGGGGTGGGCGGCGGGAGCCTTCCCCTACCCTGCCCCCGGTGACCGTTTCAAGCCTCAGGTGACGATCTGGCCTGGGCAGTTGGATTTCTCGCCGTCGCCCTGCCAGGTTAAATAACCGGGTGGCCGGAGGTGCGGAGCCAGCGATCATCCTGCCTTGCTCCGGGCCTCCCCCACCCGCTTCCCAAGCAGAAGGAGGGCCTTATGCGTATCGCCTTGATCGGCCAGGCGGCCTTTGGCGCCGACGTTCTGAAAGGATTAATCAAGCAGGGGCAAGAAGTCGTGGGCGTGTTTTGCCCCCCGGACCGGGGCAGCAAGACCGACCCCCTCAAGGACGCGGCCCTGGCTGCGGGCCTCCCGGTTTATCAGCCGCCCCGCATGAAGGACCCCCAGGCCTATGAGCAGATGGCGGCCCTCAACCCCGACCTGGCGCTCCTGGCCTTCGTCACCGACATCGTGCCCGGCCGCGTCCTGGCCGTCCCCAAGCTGGGGGCCATCTGCTACCACCCCTCCAT
>JAHIKF010000326.1 GCA_018897875.1 Pseudomonadota bacterium
ACACTAGTGCATCCTGGGGGGGGTACTATGGTTTGTTCACCACCGCCTGGGGGGTTTTGAGTGGCCGCCAGCCCGGGGCGCGCCTTGTCACCACCGACGCCTCCTATTACCTGGTCATGGACAAAGTCCTCATTTCGGACAATGTCTGGACCCACCTGGCCATGACCTATGACGCCGGAGGGGGCGCCAACAACTTCAAGCTCTATAAGAACGGCGCGCTCATCGCCTCCACCACGGCCACCGGCAACCTGGTCGTCACCGACGATGTGTTCCTGGTGGGCTATTTTGGCGCCTGGGATATGGACGAACTGCGCCTCTGGAACCGGGTCCTCAACCAACAGGAGATCCGGGACGGCATGTATACCACCCTGAGCGGCACGGAAACGGACCTGGCCGCCTACTGGAACTTCAACAACACCACGAAGGATATCACCGGCCACGGCAATGACGGGCTCCTGATTTATTGGGAGGAGTATCTGAACTCCACCCGGCCCACGACCAAACCCAGCAGCGAGGGAGCTTTGCAACTGCTCCTGCTGAATTAAAGGGGAACGGCTGCGGCAGTACAGAATGGCTGAGCCTCAAAGGAGGGCAAGGAGCAAACTGGCTTCTTGCCCTTTGGGACCTGAAGATTCAGGCTGGCCGGGGTGCCCGGAGAGCAGTGGCGAGGTTTTTTTAGCCTCCTGGACCCACAGTCTTGGCCATTCAATACACCATGTACTGGGCTAAGCTTCTCTTAAGACTTTTATTGGAAAACCGAGATAGAAGATCTCTGCTTCTATGTGGGTTCCTCTTGGCAAGCTTTTTTTCCTTTCAGGTAGTTAAAGCTTCCATCCCTGAGCCGGAGGTCAAAGGCCATCCCTTCGCCATCGGCCTGCTTCACCAAAATAAAGACATTATGGATTAGGATTCAATACGGCAAAAGTGTCGCTAACTGCTATCTGCGCTAGTTCAGTCAAAATGATGGATATTTGATATGGTTATCATAACTACATTTAAGATCATGATGGCTTGTTAAAAATTTCGCTCAATTTCAATAGGGCGCGCGCTGCGCAGCAATAATTTGGTAACTAAATGGTATTACACAATAAATCACCGGCAAGGAAGAAATGCGGGGATTTACACGAAAGAGACATCAGTCTCTTCCGCCAACCTCCCTCTATCACAGGGAGACTGCCATCCGGGTATCCCCATAATTTCCTTCAATCACCTCTCCCGGCCTCAAATCACGTTTGCAATCTTTTTTCAGATTGAGGTATCATCAGGCACCGATGGCGGACCACCTCCTTTGGCCCGGCTTAACTGATACCAAGTCGCAATCAAAAGACGCGAAATTGTAGGGGCGCACCTGCGTGTGCGCCCTCAGTCAAGGGCGGACACATGGGTCCGCCCCTACAAGGAAATAACCATTTGTTGGCGACTTTATATGAAAATAGCTCGGTGGGGTGGGCCTCCGTGCCCGCCAGCGAGAGGCGGCCAGGGACGGCCGCCCCACCAACACCAGCCATATTCATCTTTCGTTGTGTCCGTAAGGAAATGATCGTTGGTATGAAACCCCTTTAGCGCACCACCTACGTTATTGAGAGAAAACTTTATGCCCAAAGTTAGCAGGCGTTTTGCCGCGGCGGAAGCTACCGGCCCCGTGGGCTACACCCCCCCGGCCAACCCCGAGGCCGAGCAGTCGGTGCTGGGGGCCATCCTGGTGCGGCCGGAGGTCATGGACCGCATCGCCGACGTGATTGTGCCCCAAGACTTCTACCGGGAGGCCCACGGCCGCATCTACCAGGCCATGCTGGACCTCTACGGCCGGGGCGAGCCCGTGGACCTGGTGACCGTGTCCGCCCTCTTGAAAGAGCGGGGTAAGTTGGAGGGGGTGGGGGGACCGGTGTTTCTGGCCGGACTCAGCGAACAGGTGGGGTTTGCCACCAACGCCGAATATTATGCCAACCTGGTGCACGACAAGTCGGTGTTACGCCGCCTCCTGGACTGCACCCAGGAGATCGCCGCCGCCTGCCTGGCCCCGGTGGAGAACGTCGCCGATTTCCTGGACCGCGCCGAACACAAGATCTTCCAGGTGGCCGAATCCAAGGTGCGCCCGGGCTTTTCTCCCCTGAGCGCCCTGGTGGACACCGAGATCGCCACCCTGGAGGCCATCTGGGGCCGGAAAGACGGTTCCCTCACCGGGGTGACCAGCGGCTTCACCGACCTGGACAATTACACCGCCGGGTTCCAGAACAGCGACCTGATCATCCTGGCGGCCCGCCCCAGCATGGGCAAGACCGCCCTGGCCCTGAACATCGCCTTTAATGCCGCTTACGGGCGGCGCCGCGGGGCTGGACAGTCGATCCCCCCGGTGCCGGTGGCCTTCTTCTCCCTGGAAATGTCCAAGGAGCAGCTGGTGCGACGCCTGCTCAGCAGCGAGGGCCGGGTGGACGCCTCCCAGATTCGCCGGGCCGCCTTCCTCACCGGCCAGGAGTGGACCAAGCTCCAGGAAGCCGCGGGGATTCTCCTGGATTGCCCCATTTATATCGACGATACCCCGGCCGCCACCGTCCTGGACATCCGGGCCAAGTCCCGCCGCCTCAAGGCCGACGGTAAGCTGGGTCTGATCATCATCGACTACCTGCAGCTCATGCAGGGGCGGGCGGAGCTCTCCAGCCGGGAGCAGCAGATCTCCGAAATTTCCCGCTCCCTGAAGGGCCTGGCCAAGGAACTGGCCGTGCCGGTCATCGCCCTGTCCCAGCTCAGCCGCGAACCCGAGAAACGGGAACGCAAGCGACCCCAACTGTCGGACTTGCGGGAATCAGGCGCCATCGAGCAGGACGCCGATGTCGTCATGTTCATCTACCGGGACGAGGTCTACCGCACGGACAACGCCGAAAACAAGGGCATCGCCGAGGTCATTATCGGCAAGCAGCGCAACGGGCCCACCGGCACGGTGAAGATGCACTTTGAGGCCAAGTTCACCCGTTTCGATGACCTGGAAAGGGACGAAGCCCCGGAGGGTTATTAGGAGCCAAGCCCAAGGCAGGGGTTCTATCGGGGGTTACAAAACAAATAGCATAGCAATTGCCAAAAGTTTTTTCCGTTATAGCACTTGCTCCGAGAACCTAAATCCCCCCTCCCCCCCCCCTTTTCCAAAGGGGGGAACTTAGCGGAATTCCTTTGAAAGTCCCCCTTTGAAAAAGGGGGATTTAGGGGCAATACTGTTCATTTAATGATAAATCTGTGGTATCCTGAGACAACCTATTACAGGAGGACCGCAGATGGCAAGGACAATTGCAGAACTCCCCAAAGGCATCCGGATCACGGATTACATCAGCCTGGGGGTCGTGGCCAAGACCTTTCCGGTAGACGCCGTGAAATCGGCGTTGGACGCCACTGGACGGAGCAGTCGGCGCCAACGGGAACTGCCGGCGCATGTGATGGTTTACTACGTCAT
>JAHIKF010000024.1 GCA_018897875.1 Pseudomonadota bacterium
GAGCCAGATCAGGCGGGCAGCCGTTTCCATTCCCAGCAATATTGCCGAAGGCCGGGGTAAGTCGTCCACCGGCGAATTCCAACAATTCTTATACCATGCCAGGGGTTCCCTCGCTGAAGTGGAAACCCAACTAATAATAGCCATAAACCTGGGATACTTAGAGAAGCCGGATGTTTCTCATATCATGGAACTCATTGCCCGGGTCGGAAAACTCCTGCATGGACTCTTATCCGCCATAAAGAAAAAATAGGTTTTGGGTTCTGGGTTCTGGGTTCTGGGTTCTGGGAAAAAAATATAGAACCCAAAACCCCAACCCCATTTAAAAAACCCAGAACCTAAAGAGACTTGATTAAAGAAGACACAAACATGAAAAATAGAACCCAAAACCCAGAACCCAAAACCCAGAACCCAGCCCACAAAGTGGGCGCAGTCATGGTGGTGGGCGGCGGCATCGCCGGGATGCAGGCCAGCCTGGATGCGGCGGCCGCGGGCTACAAGGTTTATCTGGTGGAACGGGACATCTCCATCGGCGGGGTCATGGCCCAGTTGGACAAGACCTTCCCCACCAACGACTGTTCCACCTGTCTGATTTCCCCCAAGCTCATCGAGGTGGCCCAACATCCGGACATCGAGATTCTCACCCAGGCCGAACTTGAGCGGCTGGAAGGCGAGGCGGGCCATTTCACCGTCACCCTTCACCGGGAACCCCGCTATATCGACGCGGCCAAGTGCAACGCCTGCGGCGCCTGCGCCGAGGTCTGCCCGGTATCGCTGCCGTCCACTTTTGACGAGGGGATGGGGCAGCGGCACGCGGCGTTCCGCCATTTTCCCCAGGCGGTGCCCTCCACCTTCGCCATCAAGAAGTTCGACCGGGCCCCCTGCGTCCGGGCCTGCCCTGCCAATCTGAGCGCCCAGGGCTATGTCCAGCTCATTAAGGCCGGGAAATATGACGAATCTTTAAAGCTGATCATGGACCGCCTGCCCCTGCCCGGGACCATCGGCCGCATCTGTCCGCACCCTTGCGAGAGCGACTGCCGCCGCCAGGAAATGGACGAGCCGGTGGCCATCTGCTCGCTGAAGCGGTTTGCGGCGGATCAGGCCGACTGGGATGCCTTGCCGGCGCCGGAAGTGCCGCAGAAAAATCAGGCCGTGGCCATCGTCGGGGCGGGACCGGCGGGGTTGAGCTGCGCCTACAACCTGGCCCTCAAGGGCTACCGCACGGTGATTTTCGAGGCCGCGCCTGAAGCCGGCGGCTGGCTGCGCTACGGCATCCCGGAGTATCGCCTGCCCCGGGAAGTTTTGCAGCGGGAAGTGGACTATTTGAAGCGCCTGGGGGTGGAAATCCGCTATAACTCCCCCATCGGCGAAGGCACCAGCATCGACGCTCTCCTCACCAAAGACGGGTTCGCGGCGGTCTTTCTCGGGGTGGGGACCCAGGATTCCATCCGCCTGCCGGTCCCCGGCGCCGAGGCCGCCGGCGTCTTGTGGGGTGTGGAGTACCTCAAGGAAGTGAACTCAACGGGCGAGTCCCCCACCCAGGGCAAACGGGTAGCGGTCATCGGCGGCGGCAACGTGGCCATGGACGTGGCCCGGGTGGCCCGGCGGCAAGGCGCCGCTTCGGTGAGCCTCATTGCCCTGGAATCCCCGGAAGAGCTGCCCGCCTCCCCCTGGGAAGTGGCCGAGGCCAAGGCCGAGTCCATCGAGATCCTCCACCGCTTAGGGGTCAAGCAGATCCTCTCTCAGAATGGTCAGGTCACCGGCCTGGAGCTGAGGGCCGTGTCCCGGGTCTTCGACGAGGCCGGCCGCTTCGCGCCGGCGTATTTCGACGACCGCCTCAGCACCCGGGAGGCCGACGTGGTCATCATGGCCATCGGCCAGAAGGCCGATTTGAAGTTCCTCACTGCGGCCGACGGCATCAATCTCACCCCCCGGGGCCTGATCGAGGCGGACCCGAACACCCTGGCCACTTCGAGAGCCGGCGTCTTTGCCGGCGGGGACGTGGTAACCGGCCCCTGGATCGCCATCGGGGCGGTGGCCGCGGGGCGGGAAGCCGCGATTTCCATCGACCGGTATCTTGACGGGCTGGACCTCAAGGCCGACCGGGAGGCGGCGCTCAAACCCATCCAGGACGGCAACTGGAGTCCCATCCCTTTGGGCCAGTCCAAGACGGCGCGGGAACCCATGCCGGAGTTGGACCAGGCGGAGTGGACTAAGGGCTTTAAGGAACTCAACCTGGGCTTCACCGAGGCCCAGGCGCAGGCCGAGGCGGCCCGGTGCATCAACTGCGGCGCCTGTTCCGAATGCATGCAGTGCGTCGAGGCCTGTGAGGCCGGGGCCATTGCCCACGAGCAGCAGCCCCGGACCCAGACCCTGGAGGTGGGGGCGGTTATCCTGGCCCCGGGCTTCAAAACCTTCGACGCCAAATTGAAGCCCGAGTACGGCTACGGCCGCTACCCCAATGTCATCACGGCTCTGGAATTCGAGCGCCTGCTGTCCGCCACCGGGCCGTGCGCCGGCCACGTGAGACGCCCCAGCGACCAGACCGAGCCCAAAAGAATCGCCTGGATCCAGTGCGTGGGCTCCCGGGACGCCTCCATCGGCCGGGAATACTGCTCCTACGTGTGCTGCATGTATGCCGCCAAGCAGTCCATCATCGCCAAAGAGCACGACCACGGGGTTTCGCCCACCATTTTCTTCATCGACTTCAGGGCCCAGGGCAAGGGTTTTGACCGCTACTACAAGCGGGCCCGGGACGAACACGGGGTGCGCCTCATCCGCTCCATGATCTCCCGGGTGACGGAAGATCCCCGCACCCATAACCTGGAGCTCACTTATGTGGACGAGGACGGCCGCATCCAGTTGGAAGAGTTCGATATGGTGGTCCTGTCCGTGGGCCTGACGCCCCATCCCGCGGCGCAGAAGCTGGCGGCCGTCTGCGGCATTGATACCAACCAGTGGGGCTTCGTGAAAAGTCCGCCCTTCAAAATGGTGGAGACCAGCCGGGAGGGGATCTATACCTGCGGCGTCTTCCAGTCGCCCAAGGACATCCCCGAAACCGTGGGCCAGGCCTCGGCGGCGGCGGGGGCGGCGGCCTCCCTCTTGAGCGAGGTCCGGGGCACCCTCCTTACCAAGGC
>JAHIKF010000327.1 GCA_018897875.1 Pseudomonadota bacterium
AACCATATCGTGGCCCACCTGGAGGCCGTGATCCTTGGGACCGGTGGCGAACTTGAGGCGCCCGTAAAAGGTCATGCTATCCATGGCGTCCAGGGCGGCCTTGACCTTGGCGGTGTCGGTGGAGCCGGCTTTCTGAATGGCGTCCTGCAAGATCATGCCGGCCACGTAGCCCCCGGCGCTATGGTAAGACGGCTCTTCTTTATATTTGGCCTTGTAGGCCTTGACGAATTCATCCCCGGTGGGCCCGAACCAGGCGACCCCCTCTTTCTTGGCCGCTTCTTTGGTAAAAGCGGCCAGCGGTTCCCACTGAGAGGAGCCAATCACGCTAATGCAGGCCTCGCCCAGTTCGGCGAACTTGGGCTCCGGCGGGGCCACCAGCAAGGCGATCATCTGGGTGTTGATCTTCTTTTCATAGAGTTGCCGGGCCAGGGTGGTGGTATCGGCAAAATGGCCGCCGCCCATGATGGCATCGACGTCAGGGGGGATCTTGTTGATAAAGGGGGCGAAGTCGGCGGTGGCGCTGTCATAACCCTCGAACAGGACCACCTTGAAGCCCTTATCTTCGGCGTATTTTTTCAGGGCTTTGACCACATCGGTGGCGAACTTGTCATTCTCGTGGATAATGGCGATTTTTTTGGACTTGGGGGAGAGCTTTAACAGGATGTCGACGGCCCCGGTCAGGTAACGGCTGGCCGGCGTATAGGACTGGTAAACCAGGGTATAGCCTTTTTTGTAAGTGGAATCGGAGGCCGCCCCGGCCGTGATCATGATCCGGTTGTACTGCTGGGCGATCACCGCGGAGGCATCCGTCAGGCCGCTGCTGTAAGGACTGATCAGGAAATCGGCTTTATCGGTGTTGATTAATTTGGTGTACAACTCCTGAACCCGTTCTTTTTTACTTTCATCGTCGTAAAACTTGTCGGCAACTTTGATCACGGTGCCGTCGGGCAACTTGATGCCGCCGGCGCCATTCACCTGCTCTATCCACAGATGCAGACCATTGATTTGGCGGGTGGCCTCAACGTTGAGTTTGCCGGTCTGGGAGGCGGTGAAGCCGATGGTCACGGTTTTATCAGCGGCGGTAGCGCCGGGAGGAGCAGTTAAGGAAGCCAGAATCAAACTTAGGGACAGCACCAGCGCAAAACCTACTCCGAAACGTTTCATGGTTCCTCCTTGTTTGTACAGGGCCGTGGTTAAGCTTCAGCAAGGGATATGACCGGAAAACGAACACAAAAACGCAAATGTTAATCATTTATAATTATTTGTGGAGGATTTATCAAGGGAAACTTGCCTAAAATTATGGATAAGGGCCAGATTAATCCTTGCCGCCCTCCAGGTCTGGGGCAGGTAACTTTGGCTCCTGACGACCGGCGGCAGGGTTTGTTAAACCATCCGGGAATTTCTGGTGAAGATTGCCGCTCCCGGCTCACCGGAGGTGGGGGCGGAGAAAGTTCATACCTTCCCGGGGGGAAGCCTCCCCCTGGAACTTGAAGGGGATGGGGATAATGCCTCCCATGACGGAAGCGAGGCGGAAGCTGCCGGCGATTTGATAGTGAAACTGGCGTTGCTGCTGCGACTTTTGCAGCATGGGGAGGAACTGGGGCAAAAGTCCCATAACCGCGGGCAATTGCACTGTGATGGGGACTTCCGTCACCGTCTGCCCCAGGGGCGGGAGATTTACCGCTTGCTGGCTGGTTCCCTGGGCCACGCTCTTGCCTTCGATCCACAACTGGTAATCATACCCCAAGAGGTTTAAGGGCTCGGCGTTGGGATTCTCCAACAGCAGCATGGCGCCCAGGGGCCAGCCCCGGGCAGTGGGCGGGTAGATTTTGAGGCCTTGAAAGCTCACCTTGGGGGGCTGAATCTCCCCCCGGGCCAACTGCCGGACTCCGCAGGCCGAAATGGTCGCAAGGAGCATCAGCGCCAGGAAAATACCGGTCCATAATCGCCGCAGACGGGGGTGCATCGCAGTGGATTACTCCTCAAGGCAACCGGGGCCGTGCGCCTGTGGGCCTGCCCTCATGGGTTGATTCGGGAGTATATCACATTGAGTCATGTAGGGTGCGCACCGCGCACCATGACATGGCGGGCAGTGCCCGCCCTACGTTTAATTCCTCTCGTTTCCCAGTTCCTGCTGGGTAACGCCAATGGGTGGCCAAACTCTGGTTCGCCGAATGGTGCGCAGTGCGCACCCTACAAATAATGAGGAGACGTGTGGTAGAATATAATGAAACGATATCACTTGCCTCTCGTGGCCGCCACCATGGCCGGGGTGACAGGGGCGGCCCGGTTGGACCAGGCCTGGCGCAGGTAGGTGACCACCGCGGCAATTTGCTGGTCGTCCAGTTTATCCTTCCAGCCGGGCATGCGCCCCAGGTTACCTTTGCGGCCTTTGAGGACGGTGGCAATCACCGGCGAGGGCTCACCCAGGACAAAGGGGTTTTTATTCAAGGCCGGAAAGGTGGCCGGGAGCCCCGCGCCATTGGTGCGATGGCACTGGGCGCAATGGTCCTCAAAGACCGCTTGGCCCCGTTGGAGGGCGTCGCCCTGACCCTGGGCCAGGGCGACGCCGCCCAGCAAACCCAAGCAAAGCAAAAGGACCGGGCCTTTCATGTGGTTGCCCTTACTTGCCCATGGAGCTATCCGGCGTCAACATCGGCTGGATGCCGAAGGGATCTTTAAATTCGAATTCAGGCTTGAAATTCAAAGGCTTGACGCCCCGCTGGTTGAGATATTTGGCCAGTTCCAGGTTGACGTTGGCCGGGACTTCCACCCCGGCCTTGGTGAGGGCCTGACGCAGCAGCCCATCGGACTTCATGGCCATGGCCACCGCGTCCCCGCAAATGCGGCCGGCTTCGGTGGGATTGTGAAAGCCGATGGAGTTTTCGGCCCCGATATAGATCACCCGGTACATGGCCTCCAGGTAGAGATCCTTGGCCTGGTCGTAGAGAGGTTGGTCGATTTTCTTTCCTTCCGCCTGGACTTTGTGGGCCATCTCAAAGAGCTTGGCGGCCACCGCCACGGCGTAGCCGGCCCGGTTCATCAGGGAGACGGTGCGGTCCTGGATGGCCAGGACTTGACTCCTGAGCCACTCGGGTGTTTCCGTATGGCATTGCTGACAGGCCTTAAAATCGTTTTTCAGCGGGCTCATGACGTCGTGGTCCGAGATCTTGTTGGCCCCTACCCGGATATAGGGCATATGGCAGTCGGCACAGGAGACGTTGGCCTGCCAGTGGACGCTGTTCCGGCTGAAGAACTCGTACTCCGGATGGCGGATGAAGCCCAGCTTGAAACCGGTGACGTTTTGCTTCCACTCCAGATAAGCGGGGTCGCTCTTGAGAACCTTGATGATGTTTTCCACCGAGATGTCGCCTTCCTTGCTCCCCTGCCAGGGGAAGAAGACGTCGATGGACTTCATGGCCTTGTCCTTCTTGACCACATAGGTCACATGGCACTGGCCGCAAACCAGGCTGCGCTTCTCTTGCCGGGTCAGTTGCTTGGGGTCTTTGCCGATGGCGGTCAAGCCGTTGGTTAAGGTCCAGCGCGAGAGTTTGTTGTCCATGGTCTTGTTGTCATGGCAGTCGATGCAGGTCACCCCCATCTTCTGGAATTTGACCGGAATCTTGCTATGCACTTCCAGGTAGGGCTGGCTGAAGTAGTTCACCCCCATCTCCTGCATCAGTTTGGGGGCATAGGGCGTCTTGCAGGTGAGGCAGGCGCCGCCGGACTTCAGGCGGGAGGGGTCGATCTCCAACTGGTCGATAAGCATGTAGTAGTGGCCCCGAGGCTCGTTATACTCCACCCCGAACCCCCAGCCATTGAACAGCAGGGCCATGTAAGGGAATTCGCTGAGTTTGTCATAGACCACCAGGTCCGTATCGTAGCCTTTCTTATATGTGCTCTTGGGGGGCTTGGGGTCTTTGGTCTTGAGCCAGGAGTCGTATTCCAGGGGAAAGAGCTTGCCCCAATTGGCGGGATCAAAATCCCCGTCGGCGATGGTCCCGGTCTTCACGGGCTCCGGTTTGGGGGGCGAACAGGCGCCCGCCACCAAGATAATCCCCGCCAAACACATCAACCAGACCACAAAACTCGCGCTGTGCCTCTTCATAAGCTGTCCCGTCCTTCTAGCTTAAGGGGTCCTGGTCTCAATCGCGCCAGTCCGTTTGTGCGACAGACGGCGGTGGCAATCCCAGCACCGCCGGTCTTCATTAATCCGTGAAATCGTCTCGGCATGGCAGCGCTGGCAATTGGCCAGCACCACCTTGGCGCCATGGTCGGAGATGCGCATGTTTTCAGGCACCCGGCCCATATGGAAGGCCGTAAAATCCTTGAGGCCGTCCACGGTTTTCCACGTCAGGTGCTGCACGAAATTATCGTTGGGCAGGTGGCAGTCGACGCACTTGATGCGGCGGTGCGCCCCGGCATGAAACCAGGCCTCGTATTCGGGCTGCATAACATGGCAACTGCCGCAAAACTCCGGACTCTCGGATTTGGCATAGAGGCCGGGCGGTCCAAAAGCCACCAATATCCCCAGAACCGCGGCGATTGCCGCCGTAATCAGAACATAGAATAGGGTTTTTCGCTTGGGAAGGCGCATACTCACCTGCGGCTGGAAGGAGGGCGTCAAGATCAAGCCCTGCAAGGGGTTTCGCTGACGACCGCGCCTGAGACGCGGCACGGCAACCACAACAGCAGGGGAGCGAGCGCCCCTGATGTTTCGAAGGCGGAGGAAGGTCTGAGAACCCTCTCCTGTGGGGCAGGTCGCCCCAACCCACACTTGGGTAGCAAGATAAATATTATTTCAAAATTGTCAAGTCAGAGCTATTCCAGGTCAGGGAATTTATGGGCGGGACCGGCGAGGCCGGTTACGGGGGAGATAATACCGAGTTGCGGTCAAAAATTTACAAACGAAACGACGGGGCGCACCTATAGCAATTGCCAAAAGTTTTTTCCGTTATGGCCCATGCTCCAAGAACCTAAATCCCCCCTACCCCCCCTTTTCAAAGGGGGGAACTTAGCGGAATTCCTTTGAAAGTCCCCCTTTTCTAAAAGGGGGGGTGGGGGGATTTTTCAAACCTCAAGGCTAAATATGGGCCATACTAAGTTAGCCTGCGTCCGCACCGGTGAGACGCTGGCGCCACTGGTTTGCTGGCGACTTGAGATCAGGGTAAAAATCAGAGCCGGATTCAGTATTAATCCACCTGAAAATCCGTGCGGTCCTGGGCTGTGCCGTAGCCCGTAGTGATTTTAGTGATCAACTGGTAGATGCCGGGCGCGGCGCTGGCAGGCAAGGTGAAATCGATTTCCTGGGTCCTGGTGCCGTTGTACACGCGGCTCTCGATGCTTTTGGTCCTTCCTAAGGATTTCTCCTGGTAAAAAATCTCCCGGGTGATAGCCACCGGGAGGGCCACGTGCTCCGGGGTAAGAATGGTGTAGGTGGTGGAAAGCAGCAGAGTGGCGCCTTTCTTGGCCCGGTTGGGTTTGACCTCAACCTTGTCCAGGCGGAGAACGCAGCCGCCGGTGGGGCAGTACCCTTCCCGGGCGATGATATCCTCCCGGCCCATCCGGCTCTCTTCCCGGCTGTTCCCCCAGAAGCCGAAGGTGTAATCATCCAGGGGCCCGGATTGCCCCTGGGGCGCCGAGACCGCGAGAAACAACCCCAACCACAAGAGCACGCTGATCCAGACCTGGTAACGATACCCGTTTTTCTGCATAGAGGCCTCCAGAGCCGAGGTATTACAAGGTTAATTGCCGCCGGGGAGATAGCGCCGGGCCCCGCGGTACGAGCCCCGCCAGACCTCGGCGTCCAGGCGGCTGATGAACACGCCCCGGGGGGAAGCGTGCATGAACCGGCCCCCGCCCAGGTAGATGCCGTTGTGGCACACCTCGTCTTCGAACCCCGGGGAGAAGATGCCGGCCAGATACGGACCCCGGCCCCGGATCTGGCAGTAGCGGTTGAAAAAGACCACGTCGCCGAAGCGCAGTTCCTCGCGTCCCACCGGGGCGCCTGCCTGGTACTGGTCGGCCACGGTGCGGGGCAGGTAAACCCCCGTCCGCTGGTAGAGCGCCTGGATGAGACCGGAGCAGTCCACCCCGGCCAGGGTGGTCCCCCCGGAATGGTAGGGGACGCCGGAGAACTCGCCCACGGCCCGCTCCAGGGCCACCTCCCGGGGACTCCGGGTCACCGGGGGCAGCGGGGCCACGGGTTGCGGCGACGGGGGCGGCGGGGCCCCGGCACAGCCCGCCAGCAACAAGGCCGCGCCCAGGGCGGCCCCTAAGAGGCGACGATACGTGACGGCCATAGCACCTCCATCCTGGATGGGGTGGCGGGGTCAGGAACCGTGGTCCCTGACCGTAACTCTTACGGTGCTGCCTTTTCTTCGGCTTCTATCCGGGGAAACAGGGACGGGCCCTTGGCCAGCTGGCTGCCGGGGACCAGGAGACCCCACTGCAGCACCTTGTCAAAGGGTTGATCCCACCGGCCCAGGCCCAGTTGCTCGCTCATCTTCAAGGCGCTCCGGGGCATGACCGGCTTAAGCAGCGCCGCGATCCAGCGCAGTCCTTCCAGCAGGTGGTACAGGACCGTATCCAGCCGGCCGGCAGCCTCCGGCTGTTTAGCCAGTTCCCAGGGAGCCGTGGCCACGATGTAGCGGTTGAGAGTCCCGATTACTTCCCAAAGATGCCCCAGGGCCCGGCCAAACTCCATGGCCGGAAACAGGCGGAGGAAGTCCGCGGCCATGGCCTGAACCGAGGTGACGACTTCCTGATCCAGGGTGGCGGCCTCCCCCGGGGGCGGCACCACGCCTTGCCGGTATTTGAACGCCATCCCCAGGCTGCGGGCGAAGAGGTTGCCTAGATCATTGGCCAGGTCGGCATTGATCCGGGTGGTCAGGGCCGCCTCACTGAAATGGGCATCCAGCCCGAAGACCATTTCCCGGAGAAAGAAGTAGCGCACCTGGTCAACGCCGAAGCGGGCGGCCAGGGTCCGGGGC
>JAHIKF010000328.1 GCA_018897875.1 Pseudomonadota bacterium
TACACTTTCTGGAAAATGGTTTGCTCATTGGCTGTGGTCCCGGTACCGCGCCCGCCAGGCAGGGGCTTGACCCAGACCTCAGCGGTGAGCTTGGTGTCGAAGTTGAGATAACTGCTGGAGGGCACCACCATGCAGTCGTGTCGCCAATCAAAGGGAGTAGGATCGGCGAAGCTCAAGGTTTTGAGAGCCATCTCCCCGGTGGGCGCCCCGGCGGGGTCCAGGCGACGGTAGAACACATCCGAGTCACCAACACCATATTTGTTGGTGTCTGCCAGGTGGGCGACCCCGTCGGCCCCCACGGCCAGCCGCGGGCCGCTTTCCTGGTTGCCGCCAACAAATGGCATGGCGAAAACCGGCTTGGTAATAGTGGCGCCTCCGTCTCCGGAATACCAGTACAGGGTACCTTTGGAGTAGACATGCACCTTGGCGCCATCGGTGGGGTGAGTCTGGACCGTGGGCCACCAGCCGCCGCCGATATTCCAGAGGCCCGTGGCGGTGAGTTTCTGGTGGGGGGCGAACGCCGCGCCGCTGGACCCGGAACGGCGCAGGTAGATTTGGCTGTCATAAGTGATAAACACCACGTACGCATAATTCCCCTTGAGCACCACGGTTTCAGAACCAAACTGCATATCGCCGATGCCATCCGCCCGGTTGCGCTCCAGCAGGATGGCGTCGCTGAAGGTGACCCCCTTATCTGTAGAGCGCCGGTAGTATAGGGACCCCCAATCAACGGGCCAATCATAGCGGTCGTTTTGGCCCCACACAACGAGGACGTTGTCCCCCTCCACCGCCAGGTGGGGAACATAATTGTTGCCCTGGAGAGAATAGGTCAAAATATACCCCTCGGGCGTGGGGGTGGTGAGCACCTGCTGGTGGGGAAAGGTTACCCCGTCATCCAGGGAGGTGGCGCAAGTGGCTGAAACATTGGTCACGCCGGCGTAAAAAGATCTGGTGTAGAGCAGGTGGACATGGTCGCCATATCGTTGGAGATCTTTGATAGCGATGTTTTCGGCGACTGGGAATCCGCCTACCGCCACGTGGGGCTCCCAGGTAAGGCCGTCGTCGGTGGAGGTGTATACCACGATGCTTTTCCACCCGTAATAGTTTCGCAAGACGGTGAAGCTCACCTTGCCCTGGTGGGCGCTGATATAGGTGTAGCCGGCACCATCGACTTCGGTGAAGGTCTGCGGGGTAAAGGAGGCGCCGTTGTCGTCGGAGCGGAAGTAAAGGACCTGGCGGGTGGGAATTGTCTTGTAAAAAGCCACGTGCACGGTGGCGCCGTCCACCGCCAGGTGCTTCTCTTCTGTGCCGTAGGCCAGCCTAGTGGCTCCCCACGTTTCCGCATAGAGTTCCACTTTTGCCTGGAAGGTCTGGCCGCCGTCCACGGAGCGGCAGTAATAGACCTTCTCGTAGGTATCTACTATAGAGGAATACCACAGTACATGCACGTAGGGCCCGGACACCGCCACTTCGCAGGAGCGGTCATTCCAGATCTCACCCGGCGGTTCATCCCCGGAGAGGTTTTTGACCCAACGGGAGGAGACCGGACTATTGGCCTCGGCGTGCCCGGCCGGAAGCGCACAGGATACCAGGAGTAATGCCGCAACTAATGCCCCAAACTGAATCCAACGCGAATTCCCCGACATGTTATTACCTCCTCAGCATAGCTTTCAGACTCCCATGTGGTTAAGGCTGGTGCTGAAACAAATAAAAGTAGTTCGATTGAGGTTAAGGGTTATATTGAGATAACCATTTAAAAAGTTATGGATTTCGCTACACTTGCCGGAGACGATAGGCCGGTTGACCACCAGGTGAGTTCTGCTGACTTCTTGGAGAGTGTCCGGTTGCCAACTTTAGAGGCGCCGCTGGGAACAGTTCATGTTTTTAAGCGCCCGTTTTAGGCCATGGCCACCTTTCCAGAAAAAAACCCACGGGTTTGTTTTTGTCTGATAACTGCGTTTGTGCGAGGGTTATTTTGCTGGAAGGGAGGTAGGGTCGTGGGCGAGGTACTTAAGATAGGAAAAGACTAAAAGCCTCGACGAAATAAGCATGGGGAAAATTAGCCTTTCCATGACCATATCCTCCATAAAGAACTAAACCGGGCTACCCGTTCCAGGGAACCCTGCCATCTCTTTAAGACCTAAAGCTTTCCGTCCCCGTCTTACAAGGGGTTTGGCATTATCTGGGTTTTTAACATATGCATACTTTCTTCTAAAAAGTCAATAAAATTAACACCCGAAAGTTAATGAACACCCCAGGCCAGCACCGGCCGGTAATGGTTAGCAAGGGGAACGCTTAGGTGCATTCTTCTTGGTCCATGAGACCAAATCTCCTATGTGCAAAGTCAAGAGAATCGAGGTAACACGGTATCCGGTTAGAATCCAAGCCAGTCTCATATACGTGGTTCCCCGGTCAGATGGGACCGACGCATATCTTGCCAAACAAGAAACTTGATAGAAATATCAATTAATTGCAGAAATGATCTGAATAATGAAGGGGCGTGTTTGTGGGGGCCGGCACGGGAAAAATTAAAGATGGCAGATGATAGTAAACTTTGATGCAGAGGTTGTCTGGTCAAGTTTTGACCAGGGCAATTTAATGCATAGTCTCACAGGGAGTTCGGAGGAGGAGATAGGGGCCTTTTACGAAAACTATGAAAAAAATGAAAAAAGCCCCTGACCTCTTCCTCCGATATCCGATGGCTTAATTTTAAGCCTTGTCGGACACCACCACCACGCTGACCGTGGTCTGGACTTCCGGGGCCAGGCGGATGGTCACCTCGTAGGTACCCAGTTTCTTGATGGGGTCCGGCAGGTCCAACTGCTTCTTATCCACGATGAAACCCTGGCTTTCAAGGGCCTCGGCGATCATGGCGGCGGTGACGGAACCGTAGAGGCGTTCCTCCTCCGCCACCCGCTGGGCGATGGTGACGCTGGCCCCTTCCAGGTGGGCCACCTGGGCCTGGGCTTTTTCCCGGTCAGTGGCCTGTGTCTGGAGGTACTTGACCTGGGCTCGTTCCACCTGGGCCAGGTTGCCCGGGGTGGCTTCCATGGCCTTGCCCTGGGGGATCAGGTAATTGCGGGCATAGCCCCGGGCCACGTCCACTACGGCGCCCATGGCGCCCAAAGGGTTGATATCTTCCGTCAAGATGACCTTCATCGTAAACTCCTCCTCACGCATCCTTGGGCTTATGCAAGCGGCGAAAATCCAGCCACAGGTCCAGCAATCCCAGGGTGATAATCACGAAAAAAAACGGATTCAAAAACAGCAAGGGGTAGCCGATCATGCGCAGCAGGCGCGGCAGCCCCAGGCGGTTAAACCAGGTGGCCACCACCGCCACTCCCTGGCAAAAATAGAGCACCGCCACCACCATGAGCAGGTTCAGTCCGAAGAACCGCGCCCCGGCCACCGGCACCAACAGGAGAAAACCGGACCCCAGCAAGACAAAAATCAGCCACTCCGGGGCCGCCCAGTGATACAGCGGCGGATCAGCTGCGCCCCATCTTAGGAGCACGATCAGCTGCCGGGACAGGACGACGTTTAACCAGGCAACCAGACCCATGTTGGTAACCAGCAAACCCGGAAGGAGACGCTGCAACAGGGCCTCCACCTGAGCCGGAGCCACGCCCGGGACCAGGGAGCCTGAGACGCCGCCGGGGGTGTCCCCCAGGACCTTGCGGACGGTTTCCATAACCTCGGCGCTCTTTTGAGCCAGCAGGTCCTGGGGCGAAATTCCCATAAACACCGCCTGCCCGAGAAAGAGCAGCAAGGCGCCCACGGTCAAGGCCGCCACCGTCACCATGATCGCCTGAGGCGCGGTTACTCCCCGGCACTGCAAGCTGGCCAACATCACTCCCATGAGCAACAGGTTGAGAAAACCCAGGTTTTGCCAGATGGTTTCCAGAGCGGGGTTCAGGGAGAAGATGACCAAGGCGCCGGCCAAAGCCAGCGCCCCCGCCGCCAACTGCCCGGAGCGCCAACCGATTATCAGCACCGGCAAGGGCGCCAGGACGCCGGCCACCAGGTAGACCAGGGGATTAACCTGGGCCCCCAGGAAGCCTACAAGGAGGGCGACCAGGCAGAGGAACCAAATGACGAGACCCCGGCCCACGGCTTACCGCTCACCCCTGCCCTCACGTAATGGGCACTTGCGGGGTATAGGCAATCAAGGCCAACAGCCGGGCCTGTTTGATGGCTCTGGTGACCCGCCGCTGATGGCGGGCGCAGTTCCCCGAGATGCGGCGGGGAATGATCTTACCCCGCTCGGTGACAAATTGTCTCAGGGTATTAACGTCTTTGTACTCGATGGGCAGATTGGCATCCACGCAAAAACGGCAGACCTTGCGGCGGACGTAAAATTGTTTCCGTTTGCGGCGAGGCATTACAGGCACGGATTATTCCTCCTTGGCAGGGGCGGCAGGTTCTTCTGGGGCGGCAGCGGCCGCAGGGGCGGCAACTTCTACCGGGGCCGCGGCTTCTACCGGGGCCGCGACTTCTACCGGGGCCGCGACTTCCACCGGGGCCGCGGCTTCAGGCTCGGCCGGCGCGGCCGCCTTGGCCTTGGCCGCGATCTCGGCCTGCAGGGCCTCCAGATTCACCTTGTCCGATTTCTTGGTGGTGAGGAAGCGGATGATGCGGTCGTCAATCCGGTAGTTACGCTCCAACTCCTTAACCGTTTCGGACGTCCCGGCAAAATCAGCTAACACGTAGTAGCCCCGGATGGTGCCTTGGATTTTGTAGGACAGCTTGCGGCGGCCCCACTCATCCAGCCCCACCAGGGTTCCACCTTGAGAGGAGATAATCTTGGAAAACTTGTCGATGGCGGATTTTACTTCTTCATCGGGGAGGTCGCCATTCACCACCCAGAGAGATTCATAACGACGCATTCTTCCTCCTTATGGTCGTATGGCCCTGGTGCTTTAAGGCCCAGGGCAAGGAAGGGTAAAAAATAATTTTTTATCAGAATTGAATCAGCCTGTCAATGGGGTGGGCGGGAGAAGCCCGGGAATTCTCCACCTTCCGGCAGAATCTCCCAGGCTCCTCCGAAATTTGAGACTTTACTGCACGGTAAAAGACGCGTCCCGCTGCGAGGTGCCGTAGTTGCTCGACAACCGGGTGATGACGGTGTAGACCCCGGGAGTGGCGTTATTGGGCAGGGAATACGTCACGGTGTCATTGAAACTGCCGTTGGTATTGCTCACCGTGGTTTCGTAAGGCGACCCCACCAGGTTGCCTTGATACCGGATCTCCCGCGCCAGGGTGGCGGACACCGGCGCATTATCAGGCGTCAGGATGGTGTAATCAACGCCCAGCATAATCTGCTGTCCCGGCCGGGCCATGCCAGGCGAGGCAGACGCCTGGTCCACGCTCACCACGTTGCCCTGGCCCTGATAGTTATACGCCTGGGCCGCGGCCTGGGACGAGCGAATCTCGCTGTTGCGGTGGGAAGCATAGAGCGCCGCGCCCACGCCGCCCAGGACGGCTCCGGAGGCCGCGCCGATCCAGGCGCCGGTGGCGGCGTTACCGGTGGCCGCACCGATAATGGCGCCGAGGGCGGCGCCGGTGGCGGCCCCGCCCAAGGCCCCGGCCCCGGCGGACCGGGCGGGATCATAGTAGCCGCTATCGGTGGCACAGCCTGCCAGAGACACAACCAAGAGAACAACGCTTGCAATCGCCAACCATTTCCGAGTCATCTTGTCCCCCTCTCCCGCAGTGCGGTTCAAGCCAGAATGCCAACGCCCTTTGCCAGGGAATTTCGACCCTGATCACTGTTTGCTCAAGATATATATTATTATTACTTATATTACACTTATACCCCAAGATGCAAGCCCATGGATCCAATTCTGCCGCCCGCCGGGAGCAGCCGCCGACCCTGGTCGGCTCAGACCTCCCGGCCCACAGACATCCGCACCTGGTCCAGGATGCCGTTGACAAACCCCCCGGAGGCCTCGCTGCCGTAGCGCTTGGCCATCTCCACCGCCTCGTTGATCACCACCTTAACCGGAATATGGGGCTGGTACAGCAGTTCATAGATAGCCAGCCTGAGCAGGTTGCGATCCACGATGGTCATGCGCTCCAGGCGCCAATGCTCCGAGTAGCGCACAATGAAGACATCCAGCTCCTCCAGATGGGAGGTCACGCCTTCCACCAGGTCCAGGAGATAAGCGGGAGGGGCGTCTTCGGTCTGAAAATGGTGCCAGAACCGCTCTAGGGCCTCGGGCCGGTGGGGCCCATCGAACTCGGCCTGATAGAGAAATTGCAGGGCCCATTCCCGGCAACGGCTGCGGGAATAACCCCCCAAGCAATCAGCCTCCCAGTTCTTTCAGGAGGTTGACCATCTCGATGGCGGCTTCGGCGGCGGCAAAGCCTTTGTTGCCCGCCTTGCTGCCGGCCCGTTCGATGGCCTGCTCCAGGGTCTCGGTGGTGAGGATGCCGAAGGCGATGGGTACCCCGCTGTCCAGGGACACCTGGGCGATCCCCTTGCTCACTTCCGCGGCCACGTAATCGAAGTGGGGCGTGGAACCCCGGATCACCGCGCCCAGACAGATGACCGCGTCGTAGCCCCCGGCCTGGGCCAGGCGCTTGGCCGCCAGGGGAATTTCCCAGGCGCCCGGTACCCGCAGCACGGCCAGGTTCTCCTCAGCTACGCCCTGGCGCCGCAGACAGTCCAGGGCGCCCTCCAGCAGGCGCTCGGTGATAAAGGAATTGAACCGGCTCACCACCAGGGCGAATTTCAAGCCGGCGGCGCTGAGCTTGCCTTCCAGGGTACGCATGTAAACCCCCTATGGTTAAAATACAGGTTCTGGGTTTTAGGTTTTGGGTCTCGATTTTGGGCCCAGAACCCCAAACCATTTTCTTATACCATTTCCAGCATGTGCCCCATCTTTTGGCACTTGGTCTTGAGGTAGTTGCGATTCTCCCGGGTGGGGGGGATCTCCAGCGATACCCGCTCCACCATATTAAGGCCGTAGCCTTCCAGGCCGATGATCTTTTTGGGGTTATTGGTCATGAGGCGCATCTTCCTGACCCCCAAATCCCGGAGGATCTGGGCCCCGATGCCGTAGTCCCGCAGGTCCGCCTTGAAACCCAGGGCCTCGTTGGCCTCCACTGTATCGGCGCCATGGTCCTGGAGTTCGTAGGCCCGGAGCTTGTTGATCAGGCCGATGCCCCGGCCCTCCTGGTGCATGTAGAGAATGACGCCGTGGCCTTCGCACTCCACCAGCTGCATGGCAGCCTCCAACTGGTCGCCGCAGTCGCACCGGAGGGAGTGAAACACGTCGCCGGTGACGCACTCGGAGTGGACCCGCACCAGGATGGGTTCCTCGGGGTTGATGTCCCCCTTTACCAGGGCGACGTGCTGGTTGTCATCCACATCGTTGTCATAGGCGATGGCAGTGAACTCCCCAAAATAGGTGGGCAGCTTGACGGTGGCCCGGCGGTGGACAAAAGACTCGTGCCGCAGCCGATGTTCCACCAAATCCTTGATGGTGGCGATCTTGATGCCATGCTCAGCGGCAAATTTTTCCAGGTCCGGCATCCGGGCCATGGTACCGTCGTCCTTCATGACCTCGCAGATCACCGCGGCGCCTTTGAGACCGGCCAGACGGGCCAGGTCCGTGGAGCCCTCGGTCTGCCCGGTGCGCACCAGCACCCCGCCTTTGCGGGCTCGGATGGGGAAAATGTGCCCCGGGCTCACCAGGTCATCCGGCTGGGCGTTGTCCGCCACCGCGGCGAGGATGGTGGTGGCCCGGTCCGCGGCGGAAATCCCGGTGGTGACCCCGCGACGGGCCTCGATGGACACCGTGAACGCGGTCTTAAACCCCGATTGGTTGTTGCTGACCATCTGGGGCAACTGCAGGCGCTCCACGTTCTCCGGCGACAAGGCCAGGCAGATAAGCCCCCGCCCAAAACGGGCCATAAAATTGATGAGTTCGGGCGTAATCTTCTCCGCCGCCATGGTGAGGTCGCCTTCGTTTTCCCGGTCTTCGTCGTCCACCAGGATGATCATCTTGCCCTGACGGATGTCTTGTATGGCTTCTTCAATGGGTGAAACCGACATGGTTAAGTTCCTGTTTTCGGTTTTCGGTTTTCGGTTATTAGTGGCACCGGCAGCTTGCCGGTGTTGTCTTTTTACTCACTGCTCACTGCTCACTGCTTACTGCTCACTGCTTACCTACAAAAATCCGTGCCGGGCCAACAGCTCCGGGGTGACCCCCTCGCCCTGGGGGCCGTCTTTCCCCAGCAGCCGGGCCACGTACTTGCCGATGATATCCGTTTCCAGGTTGACCCGGTCACCAACTTTGAGGCTCGCCAGGGTGGTCTCCCGGGCAGTGTGCGGGATGACGTTCACCGTAAAGGTATTGCCCTGACAAGTGTTTACGGTCAGGGAGACCCCGTCCACCGCGATGGAACCCTTCTCGATAACGAAGCGGCTCAGGGCGTCTGGCAGCTCGAATTTCATCCGGATATGGGCCGGGCCGGGCCTGAGTTCCCGCACCACCCCGACGCCGTCGATGTGGCCGGTGACCAGATGGCCGCCCAAACGGTCCCCCAGCCGGAGGGCCCTTTCCAAGTTTACCCGGTCCCCCGCCTTTTTCAAAGTGAAAGTCGTGCGGGCCACGGTCTCGGGCGAAACCTCGAAGCTGGCCCGGGGCGAATCCAGCGCCACCACCGTGAGGCAGGCCCCGGCCACGGCCACCGACTCCCCCAGGGTGAGTTCCGAGACCGGAAACGAGGTCTTGACCGCGAGCCGCAGGCCCTCGGCCAGGGGAGTGAGGCCGGCGAGCACGCCGACGCCTTCCACCAGCCCGGTGAACATGGGGTACCCCATCCTTTCATGCCACGGCGTCATCAAGGGCAATTTTGAGAGGAGGCCTGAGCCTCCCCTCTGAGCCCCTATCCTAAAAAGCGCCATCGCTTGTGTCCGTTTCTGCTTGACCGCTACCTGGTATAAACGGCGAATTATCGGATAATTTTATACTATCCGGCCGCATAAGCAAACGTCTTTCACCCACAAAAAAAGCGGCGCCCCCTGGGGGCGCCGCTGGATGTGCGACTGCGGCCGGTGCCCGGCCGTCCTCAGTTCTCTTAGGCCTTTTTTTGCCGAAGCCGGAATCTCACCAGACCTAAACCCACGAGTCCGGAGCCCAGGAGCAGGACGCTGCCGGGCAGGGGCACCACCGTCTTGGTGCCAGGCACCAGGATCCAGGGGTTGAAATCCGTGGTGAAAAGGTCCGGATCGGTGCCAAAGCCGATGTTATAGGCGTAAACACCATTACTACCTTTGGCGTAGAAATCGCCCCAGACGGGTAGGCACAGGGTATCAAAGGAGAAGGTATAAATCTTGGTACCGGCTTTAATATAGTCCTCATCCGAGTTAAACTTGATCCCATATAAATCGCCCGGCTGCCCTCGACTACCTTGCTTCGGCTGCCAGGTGGCCGGTAAGTATTGACCGTCGTAGGGTTCCTGGATGCCGCTAAAGTTGAAAAAATCACTGCGACTTGACGGGTTGGAGACCTCTATAATCCAGTGGCTCAGGGTTTTACCCAGCGCCCCCCCATCCACACCCGAGATGGTATATTCATAATGGAACGCCGCCCCGGCGCTGGCCTCGGTAATATGCCAAGCGATCTGGAAGCCTTTATTGTGTTTGCCCTCACCCATGCTGAAAGCGCCGGTGGTGATAAGCTGGTTAGTGTCAGTGCTGACCCGGTTGCCGGTTAATTCAATATAATACGCCTGGGCCACCGGAGCCCACAGAGCCAGGGTCAGGATTCCTATCAGTGCAGTCAATTTAAGGGGTTTTATGGTCTTTATCCTCCCAGGTGATAATAAATTGCCAATGGTTTCGACAAGTTAAAAAAAACCGGGGTGCCTGTTTATCGCGTTCCAGGCAACCCGGCTGTCTTCTCCATCCCTAAAGAGACCCGTGGTTTTCCGTCCCCACCTCGCGATGGGTTTGGCTTTTATCAACGCTGAACCATTTATAAAGGGTTTTATAAACCGTATCAAGCTTTTTATTAAAGCTTATTGGTTTTTTTTCATAATTAATGAGAGAAAAAGGCCGAATCTTTTATTCCCAAGTCCGGGACCGCAGTCAGTGGGCCGCAACCCCGGCGCCGCCATCGCCCCTTGAGCCCTGGCCCTCCCCCCTGCCCCCGCTACGAACCTTATCGTCATCAACTTTTATAAACATTAACCGGTTTTCGTTTTCTTAAGGATTCCGGCGCCGCCGGCGCCTGAGGCTATCGCCGGGGCTCACCGGCACTTGCCGGTAAACTCTTGTACTATTAAATGGTTACCCTGCCATAAAAATTGCCCGTAATATTCGTGCAAATTGAATAAAAATCTTAACGCCTTATTATCACTTGTTTTGTCTAAAGGGCCAGGCGCCGGCCGGATAAAATTGTTAGAGAAATAAAAAAGTTATGGGTTTGTATTATATAACTCATCAGCACTGTCCGGTTAGGAAATTGCATGCGGTTGTCCTGCCCCCCTCACCCCAACCCCCGAAGCGGGGGGAGAGGGAGTAGGTGGTGTCGCTGGGTTTAGTAACCATAAGGCATTAAATCGGTTCCACTTTTTTCCCCTCTCCCCCAATGGGGGAGAGGGCCAGGGTGAGGGGGAAGTAATCTTCTCGGAGCAAAAAGTGCGTTAGTGAATTTATGAACTGTTGGACTACGTATAACGAGCATCCTTCTTCGCAAAAACCTAACCGGACACTGCTGATAAATTACCGAAATAATGCATTTTATCCGCCAGAAGGTTTTTTCCGGCTCATCCATAAATTGAAACATGGTCGCATAGAAAGTCGGGGACTCGGGTTCATGGCCTGACCCCCGGTCAGTCGATTTCTCTGAAAAAGCTGTCACCAGCCGCGCTCAGCCTGAAAAAGATTGTTGGTCTAGCCTTTCAGCCTGTGCAATAGGGCGCGTTTCAGGCGCCACTTTTTAGGGCCTAAAACGCTCCCGACATTTCTGATCAGCCGGTTGAAAAACTACCATTTCCCCACCTGTTCATGCTGACCCCGCGCAGAATCTCGCTTTTTCAATGAGTTGAGATCCTTCACTTCGTTCAGGATGACAAAAACCGCGTTTTTCAACCGCCTGATAGGGTTATGTCCCGGGAGTATCTTACAAATTCCGGCCCCCATTCCAGAGACCGTTGTAGGGGCGGTTCGCGAACCGCCCCAACGAAAACCTCCCGAAAAAGTAAGAATATTTTTGCAAGATCTATCTGGAACGCAACACTAGACCGGAAATGCTTTTTCTGTGGAGAGGTTCCCGGCGGGCAGCGCCGCCCTTCAAAAAAGTGCGGGCGCACCCATGGGTGCGCCCCTTAAAGGAAAATAACCTTTGCAGCCGCCTCAGGCCACGGTCACCTCTTTACAGAGGAAGGTGTCCTGGATGGCATTGAAGAGTTCCACCCCTTCCTTCATGGGCCGCTGGAAGGTCTTGCGCCCGGAGATCAGCCCCA
>JAHIKF010000329.1 GCA_018897875.1 Pseudomonadota bacterium
GCTCAGGACCTTCATCCTGGTCTCGGTGGGCGCCTGCCTCATGATGATGCTGTCTCTGGAAATGGAGAAAATCCACCGGCATCTGGCCGTGGACCAATCGGTGGTCCGGCTGGACCCGGCCCGGATCGCCTCCTATGCCATCGCCAGCATGGGTTTTCTCGGAGCCGGCGCCATCATCACCGGCAAGGGTTCGGTGCGGGGCCTGACCACCGCCGCGGGCCTCTGGCTGGTCACCGGTCTCGGCCTGGCCATCGGCGCCGGGTATCTCCTCCCAGCCCTGTTTGCCGCCGGGATCAGCATTATTATCTTGTACGTCCTGCGCCTCATAAAAAAGGTCTTCGCCCACGATCTGTTCACCATGCTGACCTTGAAATATCATGGGGTGGAGGACCCGCTGGACCAGATCAGGCAGATCCTTAAACAACATCGGATTGGCATCCAGTTCATCAACTATACGCTGGAACCGCCCAGTAATCTGATGACCTATCGCTTACGCCTGCAGAGCAAGGATACGATAATTTTCAAGCAGGTGATCCACAGTCTCTCTGAAACCGAAGGCTTGCAGGAAGTTGACTTTCAGGAAGGCGAAGTGCCTTAATTGAGTGACCTCATGCGCCGATCCGCGCCTTTGGCGCCGGGCGCCCGGGTGGGTCTGACCACCACCATCCCGGTGGAGGTGGTGCTGGCCGCGGGGCTGACCCCGGTGGACCTGAACAACCTGTTCATTGCCGACCCTTTGGCCCTGGCCCGGGTGAGCCAGGCCGAGGCCGCCGGCTTTCCCCGCACCCTCTGCGCCTGGATTAAGGGGATCTACGCCGTCCTTCTGGCCCACCCCGAAATCCAGGCGGTCATCGCCGCCTGCCAGGGGGACTGCTCCAATACCCAGGCGCTGGGGGAAATCCTCGCCACTGAGGGGATAGAGGTCATCCATTTTAAGTTCCCCTATCCCCGGGACCGGGAACAACTGGCCCGGGAAATCAGCGCCCTGGCAAATCGCCTGGGCGCCGACCACGAGGCGGTGGCCCGGGTGCAGGCCCGCCTGACCCCCCTGCGCCGCCAACTGCGCCGCCTGGACCGCCTGACCTGGGAGACCGGCCAGGTGCATGGCCAGGAGAATTTCCACTGGCTCATCTCGAGCTCGGATTTTGCCTCGGACCTTACCGACTACGAACAACGCCTGACGGCTTTCCTTCAGGAGGCGGAGCAACGTCCACCCGCCGCAAATGGCCGGGTGCGCCTGGGGTTTGCCGGCATCCCGCCCATCTTGACCGACCTGTGGCCCTACCTGGAGGAGCTGGGCGCCGCCGTGGTTTACCACGAATTTCCCCGGCAATTCAGCATGCCCTATGAGAGTCCGGACCTGGTGGAGCAATACCTGCGCTATACCTATCCCTACGACATCGGAGGCCGCCTGGCGGACCTTAAGGAGGCCGTGGCCACCCGCCGCCTGGACGGGCTGGTGCATTACACCCAAAGCTTCTGCTTCCGCCAGATGTTCGATCAATTCCTCAGGGATCACCTGGACCTCCCCCTCCTGACTATCGAAGGGGACCGCCCCACCCGGCTCGATTCCCGCACCCGTATGCGCCTGGAGGCTTTTGTCGATGTCCTGCGGCCATGATATTTTGGGGGCGGGAGCGCCGGGATCGCCCCGGAAAAGTTCCTGGCCCTCCCCTCAAAGCATAGTCTGCGGCCTGGACTTCGGCAGCCGATATGTGAAGCTGGTCTATGCCCGGGGGCAGGGGGGTTGGGGGCGGCGCAAGATGGACAGCATCGTCTTCTACCGGGATTATCTGGTGCGGGTTAAGGGGGAGGTGCGGATCGATTGGGGCCGGATGGGGCTGCCCCCCCCGGAGGCATTGGTGGCCACCGGATACGGCAAGAACCTCCTGAAGGCATATTTCCCCACCATTACCGAGATCCGGGCTCATTTCCTGGGGGCCCGGTGCGTCACGGGCCTGGACCACTTCATCCTGTTGGAGATGGGCGGCCAGGACACCAAGGTCCTCTATATCCGGGCGGGCCTGGTGTTCGATTTTCTCACCAACGACCGCTGCGCCGCGGGCACCGGCCGCTACCTGGAGAACATGGCCCGGTTTCTCAAGATGCCCCTAACGGAATTTGCCGGGTACTGGCAGGACCCGGTGGAAATCTCTCAAACCTGCGCCATCTTCGGGGAGACCGAACTGGTAGGTTACCTCCTGGAAGGGGTAGAACCGGCCCGGATTGCCGCCGGGGTCAACGCCTCGGTGGCCCGCCGGGCCCTGGCCATGGTGGCCCGGTACCGCTGCCCCGCCCTGGTCTTTGTGGGCGGCGTGGCCAAGAACCGAGCCGTGGTGAAGCTCCTGGGGGACCAGGGGGATTTTCAGGTCCGGGTGCCGCCTTATCCCCAATTCAACGGCGCCCTGGGTTGCGCGCTCGAGGCGGGCCGGGTCCTGGCCCGGGAAACGCCATGAACCGCTTGGCCGACGCTGATCCCCTGGCCCGGGCCCTGAGGCGCCTGGTGGGAGCCGAGGCTGGTTTCCGGCCCCCGGCCGGGGAGGTGCGCGTCGAGTCGCTGCCCGCGTCTCGTCAAGTCCTGCGCTTCACCTTCCCCGCCGGAGACTACGCCGTGGTGGGAAAATTCTTCTCCGCCTATCCCCCCCAGGCCTCGGCGGATTTGAGCCTGGCGCGGGAATATGACCACTATCTGCGGCTCCCCGGACTGGGCCTGGGAAATGGCGGCGGCCTGGCGCCCCGGCTCCTGGGGCGCTGGCCCGAGAGGTCCCTGGGGCTGCTGCTGGAAGCCGTGCCCGGCCCGGACCTGGATTATCTCTTGCTCCAGGCCTCGGTCCACGGCGACCCGGCCCCCCTCTTTCGGGCCCTGGACAAACTGGCGCATTTGCTGGCCTTTTTTCACTCCCGGCCGGTCCCGGCTCTCTTGGTTACGCCCGAGCCCGCCCTGGCTTACCTGGACAAGGTAATGGCCCAGTTGCTGGAAGCCGGGCCGTTGACCCGGGAGGACTGGCAGGCCCTGGCCCACGAGCGCGATGCTTGGGAGGAGCGCTGCCAAGATTTTTCCGACCGGCAGGTGCTCATTCACGGCGATGCCACGCCCACCAACTTTCTCTTCCCCAACGGTCGGGCTGTGGCCCTGGACCTGGAGCGGCTGCGAATCGGCGACCGCCTCTGGGACCTGTCCTGGGTGGCCGGGGAACTGAAACATGCCTGGGGCTGGCGCACCGCGGATTTTAGCGGGTCCGAGGCGGCTATCCGGCATTTTTTCCGCATGTATCTGACGGCCGCGGGTCTTGCCCCCGCTCTGACTCGCCGACTCTTCAGCCTCAACCCCTTTTACATGGCCCTGGCTGAGCTGAGGATCGCCCGGAACCTCTATCTCACCCGGGACTACCGCAGGCAACTGGTGGCCGAAGCCAGACGCTGCCTGGCGCATGGACGGCAGCGGTGATTGGGGTTTTAGGTTCTGGATTCTGGGTGAGAAATAACGAAATAAATTCACAATGACCATAAGTGTCGGTAATCTACAGTTGGTTGATTGGGGTTATTAATCGGGGCATTGAATCAATTCTGCCTCTTTCCCCTCTCCTCCACTGTTAAGCATTATCCACAATGCGGGAAGTGGTTAACTCAACAAGTTTTTGGTGGCACAGCCTGGAAAGGCTGTGCCACCAATCAGAGAAACTTGTGGTATAGATAAGCCTCCATTGGAGGAAAGGGTTTGGAGTGAGAGGAATATAATCCATTTCCCGCTTCCATCAATAAAAGGAAAAATGGCCTAACCCATGAAAACCGTGCTGATTATCGCCGGGTCCGACCCGGGCGCCGGCGCGGGCCTGCAACAGGATTTGAAGGTGACCACCCTCCTGGGGGCCTATGGCCTCACGGTGGTCACGGCCCTCACCGTCCAGAACAGCCAGGGGGTAACCGCGGTCCACCCGGTGGCCCCCGAGGTGGTGGCGGCGCAGTTGGAGGCAGTACTGAGCGATTTCCCCGTGGCCGCGGTCAAGGTGGGGATGCTGGCCACGCCGGCGCTGGTTCACACCGTGGCCGAAAGGTTGAAGGGTTTAGACGCCCCCCTGGTGCTGGACCCGGTGCTGGCCGCAGGCGGCGGCTTCCCGCTGCTCACGGCCGACGGTATCGCCCGACTGACCGAAGAGCTGTTCCCCCTGACCCACCTTCTCACCCCCAACGCCCCGGAAGCCGCCCATATATCCGGGCTTGAGGTCCGGACCCCCGGAGACCTGGAAGAGGCGGCCCGCCGCCTTCAGGCTATGGGTCCCCGCTGGGTCCTGGCCAAAGGCGGGCACCTGCCGGGGGAGCCGGTGGACGTACTCACCGACGGCAACAACGTCTACCGTCTACCCGGCGTGCGTCTGGCGGCGCCGAATCACCACGGCTCCGGCTGCCTCCTGGCCTCAGCCGCCGCCGCCGGCCTGGCCCAGGGCGCCTCGGTGCCGGAAGCGGTGAACCGGGCCCGGGACCTCACGGCCCAGGCCCTCAAGTACGGCCTGCCCCTGGGACGAGGCCCCGGCCCGGTGAACCCCTACGCCCCCTTCGCCCGGGAACTGGCCCGTGCGGAAGTCCTCACCGCCTTGCAGACGGCCGCGGCCCGCCTGGAAAAAGAGGGCATCGAGCCCCTTATCCCGGAAGTCATGTCCAACCTGGGGTACGCCACCCCTTACCCGGAGGGGCCCCAGGACGTGGCCGCCTTCCCCGGCCGGCTCCGCCGCGGCCCCCAGGGCCTGCTGACTCCCTCCCCGCCGGCCTTCGGCGCCTCCCGCCACATCAGTGCGGTCATCCTCACCGCCATGGCCACCCACCCGGAGATCAGAAGCGCCATGAACGTTAAATTCTTCGAAGGCATAGATGACCTAGCGCTCCTGCTCCACCTGCGGGTGGCCAGCTTCGAGCCCGGCGCCGAACCGCCGGAGGTCAAGGCGAAGGAAGGCAGCACCCTGGCCTGGGGCGTGGCCTCGGTCCTCAAACCCGGCGAGCCGCCCCCGGACCTGATCTACGACCGGGGCGAGTTTGGCAAGGAACCCATGATCCGCATCCTGGGACCCACCCCCATGTCCGTGGCGGAAAAGGCCCTGGCCCTGAAAAACGCCCTGCAAGCAGGAGGGAAGCTGTAGGAGAATAAAGGGAGAGGGCTAATACCAGGTTACTCTCAGAAAAGTATTGAGGTCCGGAGAACGGTTTCCCAAGGCACTAAAATCCGTAGGGCGCGTCTCACGCGCCATTCTTGGTGCGTAAGACGCACCCTACGAAGGGAAATTACCTTTTTGAGCCCAGATTAGTATAAGGGCTTTTTGTAAGTGGCCCTTACCTCCTCCCCCAAAGTCAACCTTACTTCTCCGCTAATATCGCCCGGTAGAGGGCCAGGCCCACCAGGAAGTCGGCCAGGGCGATCATGATATCCGGGAAGGTGGTGAGCAGCAGCCAGCCGAAGAAGTTGGCGCCCGGCATGACCTTCATCTGGCCCGCCAGGGTGGCGGAGAGGGAGTAATCCGCCATCATGATGATCCCGAAAAAGGCCAGGAAGCTGTTGAGCAGGAGGCCCAGCAGCGCCGTGGACCGGAACCGGAACAGGGCGCTCACCAGGATCAGGTCGAAGAGGGAAAAGAGATTGGGCCACAGGTCGGTGAGTTCATCCGGGGGATGAATCCGGTAATGCAGCAGGGTGGCGCCCAGAGCCAGAGACACCAGGGCCACCCAGAGGGTGGTGCGTTGGGTGTTCATGGGGTTCACCCTAAAAATTCACGGAGTAGCCCAGCAGGAACACCAGGACGATGACGGCCGCGTGCAGGATAAACCAGCCGGGCCGGGGAAACAGCACGTGGGGCAGCCAGCGGTTCATCGTCCTACCCTCTCAGGAGCGCCGCGGTCAGGCGCCCGGCGGTGTAGACCAGGGTAAACCCCAGAAAATGGAGCACCCACCATCCCAGCGACAAAAATTGCCAGCCTTTTTTCACGGTCGCACCCCTTACGAAAATAGCTATTAGCGGTCAGCTATCCGCAAAAGAAAAAAGCCCGAGTTGACAGAGATAATCCCCCTGTAGGGTGCGCACCGCGCACCATTTCTGGGGCCAGGAACAGCCGAGGGCGGCTGTTCCACATTTATAGCATTTGCCATGAATTCCTTCCGGTTGGAGGTTCTCAAATCCCCCTAAATCCCCCTTTGTTAAAGGGGGACTTTAACGGTACTTCCTTGCAATTCCCCCCCCCTTTTTTAAAGGGGGGTAGGGGGGGATTATAAGGCTTCAAATAACGGAAAAAGCTTTTGGCAATTGCTCTACCTGGCCAAAAAATAAGGCTTCCCACGCCGAAATCACCCCATACCGGCCATTTTTATGGAAATTTTATTAGGATGCAGCGTATCAGAATCCCGACAGCCGGGCGATGCGGTCCATGAGGGCGTCCGTCAGGGCCTGGGCCTGGCGGGGGCCAGGGGCCATCAGCGGCGGCCCCAGCTTGACGTGCACCGTATAGCCCCAAGCCCGGGGCTCATAGGCCACCCCCACGGGGACAAAGGGCAGGAACCCCAGGCCCTCCTGCCCTTGCAGCTTGAGGAGCAGCTGAATCAGGCGGTGCTTGCCGGGGCCAACCCGGCCGGTGACGTAAGTGCCTTCGGGGAACACCACGATGAAAGCCCCCCTGGTCAAAAGCGGCAGCAGGCGCCGGAAGGACGACAGGGTGGCCCGGGGGTTTTGCCGGTCCACCGGCACCCCGCCCAAGGCCCCGATGAACTCGCGCCCCACCGGCTGCCGGAACAGCTCCACTTTGGCGATATAGTGGGGCAGCGGGGGCAGGGCCATGCCGATGACCGGGATGTCTTCCCAGCGCTGGTGCTTGGGGCAGATAATCGCCGGCCCCTGGACCGGCAGGTGCTCCAGGCCCTCCACCCGCAGGGTGAAAACCCGCCCGATGGTTTGCCGCAGCAGCCAGCGGCTGAGGCGATAGACGGTGGGGGATAGGGAGTGGCTCATGGCAGGTGTAAGATGAGACAATTTTAATTTGGTCTAATCTTAGCGCCTATCCAGAGTCTGTCAAGGTGGAAAGGTTCTAAAAACCAGGGGCGGCTGGTTTGATAATTAGATAAGATTGGGACTTTTTCCCATGAAAAAAATAATTTGCGATTAACCAAGATATCGGATATATTATATCCAATTATGGATTGGGAGAAATCGCGGTGAAGGTCTTGGTTTCATTATCAGATGAGCTATATGCCAGGATGCAGGCCGTAATCCCGCCCCGTCAACGCAGCAAGGTGGTGGGTGACCTGCTGGAAGCAGAGGTCCGTCGGCGGGAACGGGAACTCTATGAATGCGCCCTGGCCGTGGAACAGGACGAGCAACTCCATGCCGAGATGGCTGACTGGGACGTAACCGTTGGCGACGGAATCGAAACTGAAACGTGGTAGCGTCTACTGGGTAAATCTGGATCCCACCCAAGGATCGGAGATCAAAAAAGTTCGCCCCTGTGTCCTGGTGGGCGCGGCTCCCCTCAATCAAGCCCGGAGGACGGTCCTGGTTGTACCCCTGTCTCGCGCCGGAGTGGCGAAGCCGCCCATTACCGTAAGAGTCCGATGCATGGACCAAGAAGTACGCGCGGTGTGCGATCAGATCAGGGCGATAGACAAAACCCGCCTATCCGCCTGGATCGAGGAGATGTCCAAAGAAGACTTGGAAAGTATCAGCAAGGCTCTTAAACAGGTTCTGGCCCTCTCATGATCTATCTTGATTACAACGCTACCACCCCGGTGGCCCCGGAGGTCTTTCGGGCCATGCGGCCTTATTTAGAAGCCGAATTCGGCAATCCCAGCTGCGATTATCCCCTGGGCCGACGCGCCCGGGACGCGGTGCACCAGGCCCGGGAGGACGTCGCGGCCCTGCTGGGCTGCACCCCCGCCGAGATCGTCTTCACCAGCAGCGCCACCGAAGCCAACAATACCGTGCTCCAGGGCGTGGCGGCGCATCACGGCCGCGGCCAGATCATCACCTGTGCCACGGAGCACCCGGCGGTACTGGCTCCCTGCCGCTATCTGGAGTCCCGGGGGTTTTCCCTCACCATCTTACCGGTGGACGGGACCGGCCGGGTGGACCCGGATGCGGTGCGCCGAGCCCTGACGCCTCATACCATCTTGATCAGCATCATGCACGCCAACAATGAAACCGGCACCCTTCAGCCCCTCCGTGAGATCGGCGCCCTGGCCCGGGAGGCGGGGGTGGCCTTCCACACCGACGCGGCCCAGAGCGTCGGCAAAATCCCGGTGGACGTGGAGGAGTTGCAGGTGGATTTCCTGACGCTGGCGGGACACAAGTTCTATGCCCCCAAGGGCGTCGGGGCCTTGTACGTGCGGGGCGGCGCCGCCTTTACTCCCTTGCTCCACGGGGCCGCCCAGGAAGGGGGCCGCCGGGCCGGCACGGAAAACGTACCGTATGTGGTGGCCCTGGGGGCAGCCTGCCGCCTGGCCCGGGAGAGCGCACCCGGCGCCGCGGCGCATCTTAAAGGCCTGCGGGACCGCCTCCACGAGCTTCTCTTGGCCGGGGTCCCGGGCCTCATCCTCAACGGCCCGGAGAAGGAGCGCACCCCCAACACCCTGAACGTCTCATTCCCGGGGATTTCGGGGGGCGAGCTCATGGCGGGCCTCCCGGATCTGGCCGTCTCTCTGGGTTCGGCCTGCCACACCGGCCAGGGGACCATCTCCCCGGTGCTGGCGGCCATGGGCGTGCCCATTGGCCTGGCCCGGGGAGCGGTACGCTTCAGCCTGGGCGCCCCAACCACCATGGCCGAAGTGGATCGGGCCGCGGCGCTGCTGCTGGAGGGGTGGCGCGCCCTGGCCCGCGGGAACGGCAACTAAATTAGTCTTAATTGTCCAAGAGCAAGAACAGAGATGCTGATCCCCGAACCGGCGTCCCCAGGAAACCATGATAAGTGGTCCCCTGATCCTTGGTATATAACCCTACTATTACTACTGTGTCATAAAATAGTTGCAAAAACTATCAAACTATGCGTATGCTGGGTGCATGACAAATGCACCCGTACCCAATATCGAGGCCAGGTTTCGTGCGTATGCGGAAAAGCTGTCCACTGCGTTGGGTCATGCAGA
>JAHIKF010000330.1 GCA_018897875.1 Pseudomonadota bacterium
GACATGGAAGTGCCGGATCACTTCAGCCGCCCCGAAGTCTTGGAGGTTCTCCGGAAATACTACCGGGGCCTCACCGAGAAAGTCGAGGTCAAGGTGCACGGCTTCGCCACCGGGGACATCCCGGGGAAAAAGTAGGCAGAGTAAGGTGGTGGAGAGGCGGAAGTCGCTTCCGCCTCCCGCCACGCTATGCAGGTATATTAAAGATAACTGCTTAACCCTACAGAGGAGGTTTTACGTTATGCCGAGTTTTGTAATCGTGGAAAAATGTGACGGCTGTAAAGCCCTGGACAAGACTGCTTGCCAGTACATCTGCCCCAATGACCTGATGGTTCTGGAACCCGAAGCAAGAGCTGATGGTCAAAAGAAGGCCTACAACCAGGAGCCGGAACAGTGCTGGGAATGCTACAACTGCGTCAAGATCTGCCCCACGCAGGCCATCGAAGTCCGCCACTATGCGGACATCATGCCTCTGGGCTCCAGCACCATCCCGCTGCGCGGCAGCGACAACATCATGTGGACCATCAAATTCCGGAACCAGACGACCATCAAACGGTTCAAGTTCCCCATCCGGACCACGCCTGAGGGTTCCATCGATTGCTTCAAGGGCAAAACCTTGCCCAGCGATTTGGCGGATCTGAAGAAACCCGGTTTCTACACCGGCGCGGCCCGGACCGAGTAGTCTACGCAGCAGCGAAAATTCAAGGAGGTTACTGAGATATGGCTCTGGAAAGAGAATTTTGTAAATGGTCTTTTTGTGAGAAACCGGAAGTGGTCACCATTGAAACCGACCCGCTGCTGGTGGGCGGTGGCATGGCTTGCACCGGCGCCGCGGTTGAAGCTGCTGCCTGGGCGAAAGCCACCGGCCTGAAAACCACCCTGGTGGACAAAGCCGCCCTGGACCGTTCCGGCGCGGTAGCTATGGGTCTGTCCGCTATCAACACCTACATCGGGTCGGAAAACAAAATAGCTGACTATGTGAACATGGTGCGTACCGACCTCATGGGCATCATCCGGGAAGACTTGGTCCACAGCGTGGGCGCCCACGTCGACCAGTCCGTGCATGACTTCCAGGATTGGGGCCTGCCCATCTGGCAGAAAGACGCCGAAAACCACACCGTGGACGGCCAGGTAGCCAGAGATGAAGAACTGCCCTTGCTGAAAGACGGCGGCAAATGCTGCCGCTCCGGTAAATGGCAGTGCATGATCAACGGTGAGTCCTACAAGGTGATCGTGGCCGAAGCCGCCAAGAACGCCATAGGGATGGAAAACATCCACGAGCGCGTCTTCATCGTCAAGCTGTTGACCGACAAGAACAACAGCAACCGCGTCTGCGGGGCGGTGGGCTTCAGCGTCCGTGAGCACAAGACCTACGTCTTCAAATGCAAAGCCATGATCGTGGCCTGCGGCGGCGTGGTCAACGTCTTCCGGCCCCGGTCCGTGGGTGAAGGCCAGGGTCGCGCCTGGTACCCCGTATGGAACGCCGGCTCCACCTACGCCATGCCCGCTGAAATCGGCGCCAAGATGGTCCTGATGGAAAACCGTTTCGTCCCGGCCCGCTTTAAGGACGGTTACGGCCCGGTGGGCGCCTGGTTCCTGTTCTTCAAGGCCCAGGCCACCAACGCCTACGGCGAAGACTACATGGCCAGGAACTGGGATCGGGTCAAAGCGGAGTATCCCGGTTATGCAGATAACCCGGGCACCTGCCTGCGGAACCATGCCGCGATCATTGAAATGCGGGAAGGCCGCGGCCCCATCATGATGCACACCGACAAGGCCATGCAGGCGCTGGCCCAGACCCTGAGCAAAAAAGAGCTCAAACATCTGGAAGCCGAAGCCTGGGAAGACTTCCTGGATATGTCCATCTCCGCCGCCTGCCTGTGGGCCTCCTTCAACATGGAGCCCGACAAGGTGCCGTCGGAAATCATCCCCTCCGAGCCTTACCTGCTCGGTTCGCACGCTGGCTGCGCCGGTCTGTGGGTCTCCGGTCCTTCCAAGAACTACATGGGCGCGCCGGACAGCTGGTTCTGGGGTTATGACCGCATGACCACCGTTGAGGGCCTGTTCACCGCCGGTGACGGCGTGGGCGCCTCCGGGCACAAGTTCTCCTCCGGGTCCCACGCTGAGGGCCGCATGGCCGCCAAGGGCGCCCTGGCCTTCATCCTGGACCACAAGGACGACAAGCTGGAAGCGGCGCAGAACATCGACGAGGTTATCGCCGAGATCTACCTGCCCTTCGAGATCTATGAGAAGTACAAAGGCTACACCTCCGCCCCGGATATCAACCCCAACTATCTGATGCCCAAGCACGTCCAGACCCGCTTGCAGAAGCTGATGGACGAGTATGTCGCGGGTTGCTCCACTATGTACATGACTAACAAACACAGCCTCATGGAAGGCCTGAAGCGCCTCACCATGCTGAAGGAAGACGCCACCCGGTTGGCCGCCAAAGACCTGCACGATCTGATGCGGGCCTGGGAACAGTATCACCGGATTCTCTCCGGTGAGGCCCACCTGCGCCACATCCTGTTCCGGGAAGAGACCCGTTATCCCGGTTACTACTACCGCTCCGACTTCCTGAGCATCGATGACAGCAAGTGGAGGGTGTTCACCATTTCTCAGTACAACAAGGACACCAACGAGTGGAAGTTCGAGACCGAGCCTTACAAGAAACTCTGTTAACGCTGTGAGCGTCTTCGGGGTTCCGGGTGTCCCGGAACCCCGGGCCGCTTTGTACCTGGCCGTGGCCGCAAGCCAGCCACGGCCAATTTTTTGAGGGATGCATCACCATTCCCCCACCAGAGCGACGTTTTTCCTTGAACCCATATTCACAATGTATTATAGAAGGAGAAAGTGGGTCTCAGGGCCTGGGCCGGAATCGAACCCCGGCCACTGCTCTGGATCACTTCAATGTCCCCAAGGAGGACTTGTGTGAACGCCGATAACAAAATTCTGGTCATCGGGGGAGGCATGAGCGGCCTCACCGCAGCCCTGGAGGCGGCGGAAGCCGGGTCTCAGGTGATCATCACCGAGGCGGGCCCCTATCTGGGCGGCCGGGTTGCCCAACTCCACCGATACTTCCCCAAGCTCTGCCCTCCCACGTGCGGTTTGGAAATCAACTTTCGCCGGATCAAAGAAAATCCCAACATCAGCTTTTACACCATGGCGGAAGTGACCCAGGTCAGCGGCAGCGCCGGCAATTTCGACGTCACCATAAAGGTGCACCCCCGCTATGTCAATGATCGCTGTGTAGCGTGTCATGCCTGTGCGGAAGCGTGCCCCCAGTGGCGGGTCAACGATTTTAACTACGGTCTGGACAAGACCAAAGCGGCCTATCTGCCGTATGATCTGGCCTTCCCCCAACAATACGTCATCGACAAGAGCGCCTGCAGCGGCGACTGCGGCCAAAAGTGCCTGGAGGCCTGCACCTACGACGCCATCGAACTGCACATGAACCCCCAGACCTTGAACTTCAATGTGGGCGCGGTCATCATGGCATCCGGCTGGGAACTCTACGACGCCACCAAGATGGACAATCTGGGGTTTGGCGTCGTGGCCAACGTCGTCACCAACATGCAGATGGAGCGCCTGGCGGCCTCCAACGGTCCCACCGGCGGCCAGATTCTCCGGCCCAGCGACCAGCAGGCTCCCAAGCGCGTGGCTTTTGTGCAGTGCGCCGGCTCCCGGGATGAGAACCACCTGCCGTATTGTTCCTACATCTGCTGCATGGCCTCTCTGAAGCAGGCCACCTACGTGCGGGAAAAGGCCCCGGAGGCCGAGGTTTATATCTTTTACATCGATATCCGCACCCCGGGCCGCTACGAGCAGTTTTACTGGAAGGTCCGGGACGAGGAGAACGTCCATCTGATTAGGGGTAAGGTGGCCAAGATCACCCAGGAACCGGGGACCGACAACGTCGTGGTGGTGGCGGAAAACACCGCTACGGGCGACAAGCAGAGCATGGTCTTCGACATGGTGGTCCTGGCGGCGGGCATGGTGCCCTCCACCAAAGCCTCCCCCTTCCCCCTGCCGTTGTCTTACACCCCGGATGGCTTCGTCATTCAGGACCTGTTGCCGCCGGGAGTCTATGCCGTGGGAACCTTGAAGGGCCCCCTGGATGTGACCAAGTCGGTGCAGGATGGCACCGGGGCCGCCCTTAAGAGTCTCATCGCCCTGGGCAGGAGGTCATGATGGAAATAGAAAAGAAATACGGCGTCTATTTGTGTAAGGGCTGTGGCATCGCGGAGGCCATAAATGTTGAGAGCCTCTATAAAGTGATCAAAAAATCGGGGAAAATCCAGCACATTAAAGAAGCTGACATCCTCTGCAGCCCCGAGGGCCGGGCCCTGATCCTGGAAGACCTCAAGCCGGAAGGCGAAGGCATCAACTCCATCGTTGTGGCGGCCTGCTCCCCCCGGGTGAAATACGAAGAGTTTGATTTCCCCAATGTCCTGGTGGAGCGCTGCAACATCCGGGAGCAGGTGGCCTGGACCCAGGAACCCAACAACGAGCATACCCAGGCCCTGGCGGAAGACTATCTGCGCATGGCCTGCGCCCGCATCAAGAAGGCCGAGATGCCGGAGCCGTACGAGACCGAATGCGACAAGACCATCCTGGTCATCGGCGGCGGCACTGCCGGCTTAAGCGCCGCCCTGCAAGCGGCCAACAACGGCTACCAGGTGGTTCTGGTGGAGAAAGAGGCCCAGCTGGGCGGGTTCGCTGCCAAGATGTACCGGCAGACGCCTTCCAGCTACCCCTACACCACTCTCCAGGAGCCGGTGGTTTTCAAGATGATCCAGGAAGTCCAGAATCATCCCAAAATCAAGGTGATGACCGCGGCCACTCTGGAGAAACTCGATGGCCAGCCCGGGTTGTTGGACGCCGACATCACGGTTGGCGGCGAGTTAGAGACCCTGCGGGTGGGGACCGTGGTGCTGGCGGCGGGTTGGAAGCCTTACGACGCCACCAAGCTCGTCAATCTGGGCTACGGCCTGTCCAAGGATGTGATCACCAATATCGAGATGGAGGAGATGGCCAAAGCAGGCAAGATTGTGCGGCCCTCCGACGGCAAAGCCCCCGAATCGGTAGCCTTCATTCAGTGCGCCGGTTCAAGGGACCCGGAACATCTCCCCTACTGCTCCGACTTCTGCTGTACGGCCTCCCTGAAGCAGGCCCTGTATGTCCGGGAGAGCAACCCCAACGCCATCGCCTATATCCTCTACAAGGATATCCGCACCCCGGGGCAGACGGAGCTGTTCTACAAGCAGGTGCAGAGTGATCCCGGCGTCATGCTCACCAAGGCGGAGATCGCCGAAGTGGCTCTCGGTGACGGCGGCAAGCTTCGGATCCACGCCACCGATACCCTGTTGGGGGCCAACGTGGTCTTCGAGGCCGACCTGGTGGTTCTGGCAACCGGCATGGTCCCGGCGACTGCGGACGAGGCGGTGCTCAACCTCGGCTACCGTCAGGGACCGAATTTGCCCGACCTGGAGCTGTTCAGCGGTTTCGCCGACTCCAACTTCATCTGTTTCCCGTACGAAACCCGGCGGACCGGCATTTTTGCCGCCGGCTGCGTCCACCAGCCCATGAACATGGCCCTGGCCACGGAGGATGGCGTCGGCGCCGCCTGCAAGGCCATTCAGGCCGCGGAGCACGTCGCCGCAGGGATGGCGGTGTCTCCCCGGGCCTGGGACATAACCTTTCCGGACCCCTTTATGCAGCGCTGCACTTCCTGTAAGCGTTGCACCGAGGAATGTCCCTTCGGCGCCATCGAAGAAGATGAAAAAGGCACGCCCTTTTTCAAGATTAATCGCTGCCGCCGCTGCGCCACCTGCATGGGGGCCTGTCCGGAGCGCATCGTCTCCTTCAAGGATTTTAGCATCGACCAGATCGGCTCCATGCTCAAGTCCCTGGATGTTCCGGAAATCGAGGATGAGGACGATCCCCTGGCGCCTCTCCGGGTCATCGGCCTGGTGTGCGAAAACGACGCCTACCCGGCCCTGGACGCGGCAGGACTGCACAAGCTGCGCCTGAACCCGATGATCCGCTTCATCTCGCTGCGCTGCCTGGGGTCCTTCAACATGGTGTGGGTCTCCGACGCCTTCTCCCGGGGAGTTGACGGCATCATTCTCCTGGGCTGCAAGCACGGGGACGACTATCAATGCCACTTCGTCAAAGGCAGCGAGCTCTGCGAATACCGCATGAGCAAGTTGTCGGAGACCCTGGATAAATTGGGCCTGGAATCAGACCGGGTGATACAGTACCAGATCGGCCATTCCGACTTCGACCTCCTGCCCAAGCTTATTGACGACTTTGTGGCCCGGGTGCGAGAGATCGGCCCCAACCCCTTCAAGGAATTATAGGAGGTATGATCCATGGCAGGTGAAATTCTCATTAAACCGGACCTCCAATTCGTGAAGCGGGTGATGGCCGCCGGGGGGGACACGGTCAAGCAGTGCTATCAATGTGATACCTGTTCGGTGGTGTGCAACCTCACCCCGGACCAGAAACCCTTCCCCCGGAAGGAGATGCTCCAGGCCCAGTGGGGGCTGAAAGAAGTGCTCAGCGACCCGGATATCTGGCTGTGCCATCAGTGCAGCGACTGCACGGTCTATTGCCCCCGGGGCGCCAATCCCGGCGAGGTCCTGGCCGTCCTGAGGCAGATGACCATCGAGAAGTATGCCACGCCGCCGTTGCTGGCCAAGGCGGTGGGAGACCCCAAGTTCCTGCCGTTGCTCATCCTCTTCCCGATGGTGCTCTTGTTCCTGGCCCTGAAGCTCACCGGCCACTGGAACATCCCGGAAGGGACCATCGTGTACTCGAAATTGTTCCCGACTCTGCTGGTGGACTTCATCTTCGTCCCCGCCTTCTTCTTTGCCGTGGCGGTGCTGGCCAAGGGCGTCATGGCCTTCTGGCAGGACATCAATGCGCCTCACCCGTGGCGGGTCAAAGTGGAAGGCAACCTGGTGGGGAACCTCATCGCCACCTTGCAAGATATCATCTTCCACAACCGTTTCCGGACGTGTGAAACCACCTATACCCGTTCCACCAACCACCTGTTCCTGGTGTTCGGGTTTATCTTCTTGTTGATTGTGACTACCTGGGGTTTCCTCAATGAGTGGGTGTTGCATAACGAACCCCCGTACTTTCTCCTGTCACCGCTAAAACTGCTGGCCATGGCCGGGACCGCCTCCTTGCTCTACGGGATCTGGAACATCGTTAAAGAGCGCCAGGCCAACGCCGCTAAGGCGGGGTACGGGTCCTATTATGACTGGTTCCTGATCTACGTGATCTTCACCGTGGGCGCCACCGGTCTGCTCGCCTGGCTCTTCCGCCTGGTGGGCATCCGGATTCTGGCCTACCCCACGTACTTCCTGCACCTGACCGCCGTCTTCATGCTGTTCTTCTATGCCCCGTACACCAAGATGGCGCATATCGTCTACCGCACCGTGGCCATGCTCCATGCCCGCATGTCGGGCCGGGGCTTCTAACGGCAGCAGCGGGCGCCTGAAACCCAGCCGGCCTCCTTTCGGGGGCCGGTTTTTTTATGGGTAGCCATATACCCCACAAAACCCGGTTTTTATGATTTGTGGGGTATAGCCGATATATACCCCACAAACTTGCCATTTGCTGTTTTGTGGGGTATAGTTTTTTTAAGGGTTAGAATCGTGGTTATTGAGCAAATTTGGGACGAAAGCCGGGATTATTATCTCGATTACCAGGTAAGACTAATCGGGGAGCTGTTAATTGCCCCGGTTGGCTCAATTAAGCGGAAAAAAGGTTGGGGAGGGTGGTTTTTATACCTGCATAAAAGAGCGGGGCAAGGGTTTGAGGATATTTACTTGGGCAATGAAGGCGATCCGGCGGTTCAAAGGATAGCTGAAAAAATTAAAACCCGTCAGAGATTGATCCGTGAATTACGTTCTACGAAAAACGCCCTAAAACTTTTAAAGGCTGGCAACATGTCGAAAGCACTGAAGGATTTCACCGAGCCACTACGAAAGCTTTTGACCGAAATGGGGCGGCTTGGCTTTTTCGAGGCCGGCATTGAGCTTATCGGAAGCTATTGTTTTAAAGTTTACCAAAGCCATTTCGGGGTTGAATGGTTTCCTCTGCGCACTATTGACATTGACTTTGCTATCCCAATGCCGTACAAAGGGCCGCCTGCCGATCTGGAAGCCGTGCTCAGGGAACTTGGTTTTGCACAGGCATTTCGAGGCGATGGGACAATATATTATGAAGGTAACGGCTATATTATAGAATTTTTACAACCGAGAAGAGGCGGTGGGGCAAAAAAACCGTCACCAGAAGTTAAAGAACTATCGACAGTGCCAATTCCTCTTCCTTATCTCAACTTACTACTCGACAATAAGGTGACAGTAACATTGCGAGATATTGGACGAATCGCCTTACCATCTATGCCTGCTTTCATGCTGCATAAGCTTTTAGTAGCTTCTATTTCCGGGAGAAAAGAAAAAATAGAAAAGGACTTTATTCAGATCTGCGCAGTGGCAAAAAAAATCATTACAGATAGCAACTTAATCGCTGAGGTTTACAAAATTATGAAAGAAATACCTTTAAAGTGGCAAAACCAGATTAATACCTCGGCTAGAATTCTACCGGAATTTGTTGTAGATTGTCGTGTTGATTTTTCAACCATCTTAAAAGATCTAAAATAAGTTTGGTATGAGTTGTGTCCTCTTTTTCTTCTCGTTTTTCTACATTTGTAAACCAAGATGGCCCACCTCGTCTACCGCACTGTGGCCATACTCCATAACCAAATGACCGTCCGAGGCTTCCAACCGGCCATAGAAGCCTATGGGCCGCAACCCCTGATTCTTCAATCTCATTTATAGGATTTTTATTTAGCTGAAATTTTGATAAGATATCCATGACCCAAGAAAAAACCTAAGGAGTTGAATATGGTAGATTTGAACATGAAGGTGGTGGAGCCCCGGAAGCTGACCCCGGAGAGCCGTTTCAAGTTCCGGTGTCACCCGGGAATATCCTGCTTTACCGAATGCTGCGGCAAGACCACCATCATCCTCACCCCGTATGATATCCTGCGCCTGAAAAACCGCCTCAATATGAAGGCGAAGGACTTTCTGGCCCAATATACCCGGATGGAACTCCATGATAAGTCGGGTCTGCCCATGATGATCATGGACATGCCCCGGTTCGAGCACCACTGCCCCTTTGTCAAACCGGTCACCGGCTGCACGGTCTATAAAGACCGCCCGGCCACCTGCCGCTACTATCCCATCGGCCAGGGCAGCCTCATCACCGAGTCGGGCCTGGACGAGTTCTATTTCTACGTCCGGGAGGCGCACTGCCGCGGCTACGAAGAGCAGGACGAGTGGACCGTGGCTACCTGGCGGCTAGACCAGGGGGTGGACAAGTACGACGAAATGAACCGGGACTGGAAGCTCATGATGCTGCGCCGGGCCGAAAATGGCGGGCCGGTTACGGATGAGCGGGGCAACAAGCTCTTCGCCATGGTCTTGTACGACCTGGATCAATTCCGGAACTTCGTCTTCAAGAGCCGTTTCCTGACCGTCTTCCACGTGGAAGACGACGTCAAGGAGCGGATCTGGGACGATGACGAGGAACTTTTGAAGTTTGGGTATCAATACCTCAAGAGTGCCTTGAATATCGAGGACACCCTGGAGGTGAAACAGCCTCTGGGCCCGGGCCCCGGGGCCACCACCATGACCTTCTGAGCCCCGCCGGGAGGGCCGGTAGTTCGTGTTGAGGTCCTCTTCGGCTTCATTTTCCGGCCCGGAGGCGCCGGCTGCCGCGACCTGTCCCGGCCCCGAGACCGGCGCGCCCTTCAACCCTTTATCCGGCTGAGTTGACCATCTCGCCGGCGACCTGACCAGGAGGCAATCTGGCCACAACCTTAGAGCGCAAGGATAGTGCAGCGGAGATCACCGAGATTCTGCATAACTACCGGGTGGTGGCGGTGGTGGGGCTGTCCGACAAGCCCGACCGGCCCAGCTATCGGGTGGCCCAATATCTTCAGGAGCATGGCTACCGCATTGTCCCCGTCAACCCCGTGCGCCAGGAGATTTTGGGGGAAAGGTGCTACGCCGGTCTCAAGGATATCCCCTTCCCGGTGGAAATCGTCGACATCTTCCGCAACGTGGATGCCATCCCGGCGATCGTGGCTGACGCCATCGCCGTGGGGGCCAAGGTAGTGTGGATGCAGCAGGGGCTGGAAGAACCGGACTCGGCCCGTAAAGCCAAACAGGCCGGCCTCCGGGTGGTGATGGACCGCTGCCTGAAGATCGAACATGGCCAGCGCCATCTTTAAGCGAGGCAAAATCCGGGTGGGGCGCCCACCTGTTTGCTGTTAAGGAGTCGGACCACATGGAAATTACCCTGTTCAATAAAAATGGCAAGCCCGCGGCCTATATCGCCGATGACGGGGAGACCATCTATCTGTGGGACGGCCGCCCCGTGGCCTATATCTCCGAGGACAAGGTGTTTGACTGGAACGGCAGGCAGCTGGGGTGGTTTAACAACGGCACGATCTTTGACATCTATGGCCTGAGGAGCGGTTTTATCAAGAGTAAATCCCCCATAGCCACGGAAATGGAACCGCTCAAACCCCAGAAACACCTGAAGACGGCCAAAGGGGAAAGACAGACCCAGGTATTGAAACCGGTTTTGTGCTATGGGTTCTCCAGTAAGAATTTGGAGGACCTCCTGGAGGCAGGGTCCCAGCGCTGATCGTTTCTTGATCCCGGCCACCGTGCTTTTGACGCCGTGCCGCCCCGCCGGCCAGAAACCAGCGGCGCCAACCCGGGCCAGCCGCGGCGGGAATGACCGGCGGCCCGATCCCGGGCAAGACCCGCCCAGACCGACCTCCGATTGGGGTCACGCACTGCCCCTGATCCCCGCGCCAGTTTTTCCTTCCAATATTTCCCACTTCGCTAGGGCCTCGGAAAGCCGTGGCCTCAGGGCCAACCTCCGTCTCCCGGAAATAATGATTGAAAATCCCCACCTTATGGCTTATGGTGAAATTAGGTGCCGAAGACGCCATGGCCAAAGAAAGCGTTGAGAAGAGATATGAAAAGCACGGGCGCATAAAGCCCTGCGTGCTAACCCGGGATGACATCCTGGCGTTAACCGCGATAATCCAGCGAACCTTCACCAAGCCGGAAATCGACCGATATTTTCGCATATCCACGGTCCTCAATCATACCCGGGTTTTTTCCAACTCGGCCGAGCATCTCTTGGGCCTGGAAGAATTGGGGGACCGGATGGCCGACCTGTCGTTTTGGATCGAGGGCTGGGACCAGAAGACCCGCTTTGATAAAAATATTTTGCTCGATTTCAGCAAATATTCCATCCAACTCAATGTCGAAGGCACGGACCCGGTTTGGGTATACGACACCTATAACAGCATAACTAATTATTTAAAAAAGAAGACTGCCTGGTATTGCCCGATCATTATTATGGAAAAGATTATTCTATTTTTTATTACGATTATATTAATTGTCAATATCGTTATTGCAGTTAAGAAAGGTGACCCGTCATATTATTCAGATAAGTTCGGTTTGGTGGTGCTATGGATATTTTTAGTCTTCTTTGACACCAGAAAAATTTGGCCATACTCCAATATCCGGCTGAAAGAGGATAAAATTTACTTAACCAGGGAAAATGTCAGCATGGTGGTCATGATCCTCGTGGTCATTTTGGCCATATTCGGAGGGACCATCCTGCCATTCATGCGCTAGGGTGTGAAGGGACGGCCGGGCACCTTGATCAGCCGGGGGCGAGGCGGGGCCCTCGGGACCTGCCGGGCCGGGGTCCGGGAGCAACACGAGCGGCGTAGTCCGGGGGACGCGAATGCTGGCCAAAGTGAAAAGCGGGGCCCTGCTGGGGGTGGATGCCTACATCGTCGAGGTGGAGGTGGATCTGGCCCCGGGTCTGCCGGCCTTTACCACCGTGGGCCTGCCCGAGATCGCGGTCAAGGAGAGCAAGGACCGGGTCCGGGCCGCAGTGAAAAACTCCGGTTACAAATTCCCCGGCAACCGCGTCACCATCAACCTGGCCCCCGCCGACATCCGCAAGGAGGGCACCGGTTTCGATTTGCCGATGGCGGTGGGTATCATAGCCGCCCAGGGCCTGCTGCCGCCTGCCGCCGCGGACGCCTATCTCCTCTACGGCGAACTCTCCCTGGACGGCCGCCTCAAGCCCACCCGGGGGGTTCTTTCCATGGCCCTGGCCACCCGGGCGGCGGGTCTATCCCTGATCATCCCCCAGGCCAACGCCAGAGAGGCCGGGGTGGTCCAGGGGATCAACATCTATCCCGCCGAACGCCTCTCCCAGGTCATGGAGTTCTTGAATGGGCGGGAGCCTTTAGCCGCCCTCACCCCGGAGCCGCCGGCGCTGGTGGCGCGGCCCCCGGCCTATGACGAAGATTTCCGGGACGTCCGGGGCCAGGAGCCGGTGAAACGGGCCCTGCTCATCGCCGCCGCCGGCAGCCACAACGTCCTGATGGTGGGCCCGCCCGGCGCCGGCAAGACTATGCTGGCCCGGAGCCTGCGCACGGTGCTGCCCCCGTGGAGCTTCGAAGAGGCCCTGGAGACCTCCAAAATTTACAGCATCATGGGCCGCTTAAAACCCGGCCAGGCTCTGGTGCCGAGACGCCCCTTCCGGTCGCCGCACCACACCATCTCGGACGCGGGCTTGATCGGCGGCGGCTCCATCCCCCGGCCCGGGGAGGTAAGCCTGGCCCACCACGGGGTGCTCTTCCTGGACGAGCTGCCGGAGTTCCGCCGCTCCACCCTGGAGGTGCTGCGGCAACCCCTGGAAGAAGGCAAGGTCACCATCTCCCGGGCGGCCACCTCGCTGACCTACCCGGCCCGGTTCATGCTGGTGGCGGCCATGAACCCCTGCCCCTGCGGCTTTTACGGCGACCCCAAGCGGGCCTGCACCTGCACCCCCAACCAGATCAACACCTACCGTTCCCGGATCTCCGGGCCGCTCCTGGACCGGATCGACATCCAGGTCCAGGTGCCGGCGGTGCCGTTCCGGGACCTGGCGGCCCCGGAATCGGGCGAAGGCTCCGCCGAGCTGCGGGCGCGGGTCATAGCGGCCCGGGAGGTTCAGTCGCGGCGTTTCCATAAAACCCGCATCTACGCCAACGCCCACATGCCGCCTAAGCTCGTCAAGCAGCACTGCGCCCCGTCCCCCGAGGCCCAGCGCCTCTTAGAGGTGGCCATGGAGCGCCTGGGCCTCTCCGCCCGGGCCTACCACCGCATCCTCAAAATCGCCCGAACCATCGCCGACCTGGAAGGGGAGCATTCCATCAGCCCGGCCCACGTGGCCGAGGCCATTCAATACCGGACCATGGATCGGAAGTTTGGGTAAGAGAGAAAATATGTGGCGGAGTGGCCGCATTCAAGCTTTCATCGATACGTGGAACGTGGCATTTATGACGTTGAATGGGCGGCAGATGATAACTTTCGAAGTCTAGAGATGGAATAATGCTAAAGGCGGGATGCTACGCGCTACGCGCTCTTGACTGTGAAAAAAGATGGGCAAGTTTTGGTTATGGATGGTAGAAGGGAATGGCGGAATATTATCCCGATGTTCTTCCAGGTTTAAACCTATATATAGTAAACTGGGGTTCCTTGACAAACTTTTCCTCTTGTGGCATTGTGAATAGTAGCCAAGCTCAGATAGTTATGAGGATTCCATCATGACCAGCATAGATCAAAACCAAAGTGCTGCCCCAGAACTAGAACTCACAATGCTACTTCAAGGTATTTTTATGCCTTATGCAACAAAGCAAAGGCGTAAGCATTATGAGCCAACCGGATCACATGCAAGATTTGTTCATTACACAACAGCCGAGGCGGCGATAAAAATCATTAAAAGCAAACGCATATGGATGCGTAATACTACTTGTATGTCTGATTACAGAGAGGTAACTCACGGTTATGATATTCTCAGGAAATTCTTTGGTGAAAATACTAATAAAGAGAAGTTTTTAAAGGCTCTTGAAGAATGCGCTCCAGGGGTTGCGATGGAAGCCATTAAGTTATTTGATCAATGGTTTCCTGACATTCAATTCAACACTTACATAACTGCAGTTTCAGAGCATGTTGAGGAAGAGGATTTACATGGGCGCCTTTCAATGTGGCGCGCTTTTGGGGGAAACGTAGCTCGTGTTGCTATCGTTTTGAGTGTTCCTTGGATATTGGAAGATTCTAAGGCGTTGGATAATCTTGTATTTAGCCCAGTAGCTTATTTAAAAGAAGATGAAGTTTTTGCTGAACTTCATGCGGTTGTTGACAAGGTTCGCACCAATACTGCTTTTCTGCGTTCAGTAGATCGCAAGCTTATTTTGAATTTTGTATTCAACATGCTTATGACTGGTGTCGTTTGTCTTAAGCATGAAGGTTTTCGTGAAGAACGGGAATGGCGCCTTATCTATGCTCCTAAGAGATTGTCTTCCCCATTCATGGAACCCTCGACTGAGATTATGGGAGGAATCCCGCAGACTATTTACAAGATACCCATCGACAATACGGTTGCGGGCATCCCTGGTGACCTTGACCTGTCGAAATTGTTCGACCGCCTGATTATAGCCCCATCGCCATATTCTTGGGCGATGTATGAGTCATTTGTAGGGGCACTTACAGAGGCGGGAATTGCGGAGGCTGAAAAGCGAGTATCTATTTCCACTATCCCTATTCGTACTTGAGGCCATCGAATCCTAATCCCCTAACCCTGTCCCACCAGACCCGGTCAAGTGATTTTTCCCCTCTAGTTCCCAAGCTCCAGCTTGGGAACTCGTTTGTTTTCCAAAGCTCTGCATTGCTTCCGCTAGTGATATAATGGAAATCGTTATCGCCAAGCGGAGCTTGGCACCCATATGCGTCCCCAAGCAGGAGCTTGGGGACGAGAAGTGGCAAGCAAAGCTTGGGAACGCAAAGTCACGAAAGGAGCGCCTATGGACAACTTCACTTTTCATAATCCCACCCGGATCATCTTTGGCAAGGAGAGCGTCGGGCAGATTGGCGGGGTGATCAAAGAGGCGGGTGGTAAGCGCGTGCTGCTGGTGGCCGGTGGCGGTTCTATCCGGAAAAACGGGGTGTATGACACTGTGGCCCGGTCCTTGAAGGAGGCCGGGCTCACCTGGGTGGAGGCCTGGGGGGTACGGCCCAACCCGGTGCTGGCCAAGGCCCGGGAGATCATCGCCCTGGCCCAGAAGGAAAAGGTCGACGCGGTGCTGGCGGTGGGCGGCGGCAGCGTCATCGACACCGCCAAATCCGTGGCCGCCGGGGTGTTCCTACAAGACCTCTGGGCCGCGTTCGAGCGCCAGGTGGAGGTTACGACCGCCCTGCCCATCTTTGTGGTCCTCACCATGAGCGGCACCGGCAGCGAAATGGACCCCCTGGCGGTGCTGACCCATGAAGCAGACGTCAAGAAGTGGGTCCTGAGGAGCCCGGCCCTGTTCCCGGTGGCCTCCATCATCGACCCCACGGTGCAGCAGAGCCTGCCCTGGCACCAGACGGTGAACGGGGCCATCGACGCGATGACCCACGTCATGGAATTCTATTTCCTGGGGACCTGGGAAGAAACCACTATGGCCCTGGATGAGTCGCTGATGCGCACCATCATCAAGATGACCCACCTCCTGCAACAAAACCCGTTGGGCTACGAGGCCCGGGCCAACCTGGCCTGGGCGGCCTCCCTGGCCCTCAACGGCCTCACCGGGGTGGGGCTCAGGGAGGGGGATTTTGCCACCCACCGCCTGGAAACGGCCATGAGCGCGGTCTTTCCGGAGATCGCCCACGGGGCCGGGTTGGGGGTGCTCTTCCCGGCCTGGATTCTGTATATGAAGGACTATAACCCCGCCACCTTCGCCCGCTGGGCCCGGGAGGTCTGGGAGGCCGGGAGCGTGGAGGAAGGGGTGGCGCGAATGCGCCTGACCTTCCAGGGCTGGGATGCCCCCGTCACCCTGGAGGAGCTGGGGGTGAGCGAGGCGGACATTCCCGCCATCGTCGCCGCGGCCCTAAAGGTGGGGATCCTGGGCCGGCTCAAAGAGCTGACCCCGGGGGATCTTTCGGCCATCCTGCGGTTGGCGTTATAGGGCAGGACTGAGGCTGCGGGTGCATGGATAACCGATTTTAGTTTCAAGAGGGGGTCGGGGGGAATCTGGTCTCATACTGATACGAAGTTGCAGTCAAAAAACTATGAAAATTTATGTCATTCTGAACGGAGCGCAGCGGAGTGAAGAATCTCGGCGGCTTTAAAGGAGAGATTCTTCGCTGCGCTCAGAATGACAAAAATAGTCTTTTGATTGCTCTTTGGTCTGAGTTGTGCTCAAAAGGCTATTTTCTCTAGCCGCAGGCTTTAGCCTGCGCCTGCACAGGCTGGAAAGCCTGTGCCACCCTTTGACTGCAATCTGGTCTAAGAGCATGCCAGACTCTGATTGCGGCTCCCGAAAAAATAAGGGCAGGAGCTGGTAACCCCTGCCCGACTATCACACCGAACTGCTCGGCGCCGATTGCTGCTAGTTAAAGGTACCCCAGACCACCTTCTTGGGCTGGGCCGGCTGGGACAGGATGGCCAGGGCGCCCTGGAGGATGCCCGCGGCATCCAGGCCGTATTTCTTCCGGAGGACAGCCTGAGTGCCGTGTTCCACGAAGATGTCGGGTATCCCCAGGCGCTTCACGGCGACCCCGAAGAGGTCCCGGTCGGCCAGGAGTTCCAGGACGGCGCTGCCAAAGCCGCCGGCCAGGACGTTTTCTTCCACCGTCAGGATGCGGCCGTGTTGGGCCGCCAGGCTCAGGATCAGGTGCTCATCCAGGGGTTTGATAAAGCGGACGTTGACCACGGTGGCGCCGAATCCCTGCTTTTCCAGTTCCTTGGCCGCCTCCAGGGCGGGGTAGACCGAGGCGCCCAAAGCCAGGATGAGCAGGTCCTGCCCCTCGCGCAGCACCTCGGCCTTGCCGATGGGCACCTTGCTCAGGGTAGAGGAAAAGGCCACGCCCTGGCCCCGGCCCCGGGGGTACCGGAGGGCGACAGGACCCGGGTGCTCCACCGCGGTGAAGAGCATGTCCCGCAATTCATTTTCGTCCTTGGGGGCCATCAGAACCAGGTTGGGCAGATGGCGCAAATAGGACAGGTCGAAGAGCCCCTGGTGGGTCTCGCCGTCTTCGCCCACGATGCCGGCCCGGTCCAGGGCAAAGACCACCGGCAGTTTCTGGAGACAGATATCGTGGAGCACCTGGTCATAGGCCCGCTGCAGAAAAGTGGAGTAGATGACGGTAACGGGCCGCATGCCTTCCACGGCCAGGCCCCCGGCGAAGGTTACGGCGTGCTGTTCACAGATGCCCACGTCGAAGAAGCGGGTCGGGAACTCCTGGCGGAAATCCACCAGCCCGGTGCCGTCGGGCATGGCTGCGGTGATGGCCACAATCTTGGGGTCTTGCCGGGCCAGGCGCACCAAAGTGTCGCCAAAGACCTGGGTGTAGCTCGGGACCTCACTGACGCTCTTCTTGGCCTCACCGGTATCGGGATCAAACTTGCCCAGGCCGTGAAAGCCGGTGGGGTCGGTCTCGGCAGGTACGTAGCCCTTGCCCTTGGTGGTGAGTACGTGAACCAGGATGGGTCCTTTCAAGTTCTTGACATTGTTGAAGGTCTCGATCAGGTGATCCAGGCGGTGCCCGTTCACCGGTCCCAGGTAGGTGAATTTGAGGGCCTCGAAGAGCATGCCCGGGGTGAAAAAGGCCTTAAAGGACTCTTCGCTCCGCTTGGCCCAGGTCACCAGATCCTCGCCGATGGCCGGCAGGGAGCGCAGCAGGTTCTCCACCTGCTTTTTCAGGAAGACCATGGTGGGCCGGGTGAGTTTGCGGCTGACAAACGAGGACATGGCCCCCACGTTGGGGGAGATGGACATGCCGTTGTCGTTTAAGACCACGATGAGGTCCTTGTTGAGATCGCCGGCGTTGTTCAGGCCTTCGAAGGCGATCCCGGCCGTCATGGAGCCGTCGCCGATTACCGCGATCACGCGGTGGCGCTCGCGCTTCAGGCAGCGGGCGCTGGCGATCCCCAGGGCCGCAGAAATAGAGGTGGAGCTGTGCCCGGTGTCAAAGGCGTCGTAGCAGCTCTCAGCGCGCTTAGGGAAGCCGCTGAGACCGCCGTGCTGCCGCAGGGTGTGAAACCGGTCCTGGCGCCCGGTGAGCAGCTTGTGGGCATAGGCCTGATGCCCCACATCCCAGACGATCTTGTCCCGGGGGCAGTCAAAGACATAGTGGAGGGCGATGGACAGATCCACCACTCCCAGGCTGGGGGCCAGGTGGCCTCCGGTTTTGGCCACGGTGGAAATTATCTTCTCCCGGATTTCCTGGGCCAGCTGCGGCAGAAATTCCGGCGGCAGCTTTTTCAACTCCTGGGGATTGTTGATAGTATCCAGCAAACGGCGGACCGGAACGTCCGGCCGGTAGCTCTGACGATTATCCATGCGCACCTAACCTCTCACCGGTGGGTTATGCTTAACCTTAGTATGAAAATTTACCAAATTCAAGCAGTTGAACCCGTGATACTTTTATTATTTATCAGCGTTCAGCAGTCAGCTAGCAGCAAAAACAAAGACTTATCAAATCGAGTCGATAACGATTGCTTGACCGGAATAAAACAACCAATTGTTTTGATTCATAAAGCTGACCGCTTACTATTATTTTACCCTGGCGGCCAGCGCTGCTCAAGCGCGCCGCACCAGGAGATAGCGGGCCAGTTGGCGCAAGGGTTCAGCCCGTTCCTCAAAGGATGCCAGCGCGGTAAGGGCCTCCTCCACCAGGCGCCGGGCCCACTCCCGGGTCGCCTCCAGCCCCAGCACCGCGGGATACGTAGCTTTCTGGCGCTTTTGGTCCATACCGGGCGCCTTGCCCATCTCCGCGGCTTCGCCTTCTACATCTAATAGATCATCGGTAATTTGGAACGTTAACCCAAATTTTTCGCCGTAAGCGGTAAGGAGCGTCACTTCGGCCGGGCTGCCGCCCCCCATGAGGGCCCCGGCCCGCACCGCGGCGGTGAGCAAGGCCCCGGTTTTGTGGCGGTGGATGGTCTCCAGTTCCTTCAGGGAGACCTGGCGCCCTTCCGCCAGCAGGTCCAGCATCTGGCCTCCCACCATGCCCTGGTAACCGGCGGCGGCCGCCACCAGTTGCATCACCTCCAGCAAGACCCCTTCCCGGCCTTCCAACCGGGCCGCGGCGGCGGCCATGGTGCGGAAGGCCTCGGTGAGCAGGCCGTCCCCCGCCAGGATGGCGGTGGCTTCGTCAAACTGCTTGTGGCAGGTGGGCTGGCCCCGGCGCAAATCATCGTCGTCCATGGCCGGCAGGTCGTCATGGATCAC
>JAHIKF010000331.1 GCA_018897875.1 Pseudomonadota bacterium
AATAATTGCTCCATTTAGCTAATTAATTTAGTTAATTATAGCTTATTTTCGGAGCAATGGCAATAAGCGTTATATGAAAAAATATTGTCCGGATTAATGACCTGCAGGGGGCGAGTTTTACCAGAATACCGATCATCTGCTACTGACTAGGCCCATATTATCAGGCCAACTCGTTTTCCACCATCCCGCAGGTTAGACGAAATTAATAAGCTGCAAACGATCTCGCCGACAACGTCATTACGCCGCGGGAATTCTGACGGTAAAGTCAATTATAGCGAATGCCAAAAGTATTTTCCGATAGCGGAATCATTCTAATCCCCCCTAACCCCCCTTTAGAAAAGGGGGGAACTATAAGGAATAGCTGTTAAAGTCCCCCTTTGGAAAAGGGGGATTTAGGGGGATTTAAGAACCGGCAACAGGAAGGAATTTATGGCAAACGCTATAGTCATCCCAGCAACCTGGCTGACCGTAAACCTCTCACAAAGGAGAAAGGCCATGCGGGTAAAACTGAATCGTGTAGTCCCTTTACTGGTAGTCTGCATCTTGTGGTGGGGAGTGGGTTACGCCTGGAGCGCGCCCATCCATTACAAACAGACCATGACCAAGATCCTGGATGAGACCCAATTCCAGACCTGGCCTCCCGAATATGAAACTTACACCAGGTATTTCAACATGCTGACCAATAGTCCGGATGGCTCCAGGATCGCATTCACCGTCGGCACCACGGTGCTGAGCACCACCTATGTGCACGCGTACGTGGCCAACTCCGACGGCGACGAGCTCATTGATCTTACTGGTTATTTTCCACCCGAAGTCTCTCCTTTGTGGACCGCAACGTATTATAAATTGGACGATACGGGCTCCAGGTTGTTTTTTCGGGCCCCCAACGTCGGCAACGACATCAATATTTACTACTTCGATCTGGCCTTGGCCACCCCGGTCTGCTCTTTGGCGGTGCTTCCCAAGTCCGGAGAAACCTATGCCATCCGCGGCTACGATGCGCGCAAGCCTTTTAGCCTCACCACCATCGGCGGCCAGATCACCCTGTTCTTCAAGCATGTCGGTGATTTGGACCCGGTATTGTTAAGGTATAACCAGGGCATTTACAGCGCCCCGCTGGAAGGATCGGCTACGAAAGTCATGGATATCAACCAGGTGCCGGGCGACGAGAACATGAATCTTTTGGGATTCCTGGGCAGCGCCGCCAACGCCAATCGGATTCTCTTTTCCTGGAAGGATGTCTTCATTACGCCGGGGGTCGCCATGTGGCAGACCGACGGCCCCGTCCGGGTACCTGATGAAATGCACGATAGTGTCTGGGGCCAGTCGGCCCTTTACACCCACATTATAAGCGCCGACGGCGGCAAGGCCCTGTATCGTTATACCGATCTCTGGTCCCACTATCTCAGCCAGGTGGATCTAACTTCCGGCATCAAGACCCCTCTTGCCCAAACCGACAGTATCTACAGCTTCTCCTTTACGACCATGGCTCCCTCGGGCAATTACGCCTTTTTCTCCAGCCCGGGTAACAATCGGACTCGGGTCAACCTGGCCACAGGAGACCAAAGAGATACCCTGTCGTCTCTCTTCGCGGAATCCGGTGGCAGCGGGGATTACTTGATCAGCGACATCACTGCGGATGACCGTTATTATTTCATTGGCAGTAAGTTGGATATCGGTCGGATCCACCGTATTGACATGGCCCCCACGAACTTCAGCCAGGCCCCCAACATTGCCGCCATCAACTTTACCTCCAACAAGTTACTCAACGACGGGACCACCCGGACCACGGTCACGGCCACGGTCAGCGATGCCCAGGGTCCGGCTACCATCTCCTGGGTGCGATTAAAATCCATGGTGGACGGCCTGGAGACGCCGGAATGGATGTTGGGGGGCGAGCCCTTGGCTTATGACTGGAATTTGTATGACGACGGCACCCACGGGGACCGGGTCGCCGGCGACGGCATTTACACCAACGACACCATCCGGACGAAACCCACCTGCAATTTTTACGAGAGGTTCACCCTGCCCAAGGATGTGGGAGTCCGCATCGTCGCCCGGGACGAGAACAGCAACTATGTTATGGCCGACACATCCCTCACCGTGGTCAACGGCATACCCGCACCTTGGGTGCCGCTGCTGTTATTGGATTGAAGTACTGGCAAGGGCTATATTTTAAAACTTGATACAATTACTGGGGGCAGGTCAGACCTTCGCTCAGGATGACAACAGGGTATTGGGGAGAACGCTCGAAATAATTATTCTGTGCCGATGGAGATTCTGCCCGCTGGCGACCAGGCGCAATTTCCTCACCGGAGAGTGCTGACTATGACGCCATGAAGGGAAAAAAGCCGGATTTTCTCACGCAAAATGGTCCCCACATAGAGGCATCGCCAGGGCCGGGCCGGTAATCCCGCCTCTGCCGCGCTGATCTGACCGGTCGTCAAAAAATATAATGGCCGGGAGGGGGACCCGGCCATTTGGAGAAAGGAGATATTGGTTTAGGGTATTTTCGGGGTAACCTGGTTTATACCTATGCATTAATAATGCCAATCAGCCTCAATGCCTTCGGAGTCAACCATAATCACCCTTTCCGGATATCGGCGCCAAAGGCGTCAAGCATATCGGTTCAAATTATTGTACGGATATGGCCGGCAAACCCCGGGGGAGTTCACGTTCTCCTGGCCTCAACCTCAATGGTGGCCTGTAAAAACTACCTGACCAAAAATTTTAACCGACCCAGCCCGAGATAACCAAAACCGCGTCCGGAATCCAAATCCTTAGCCTATCAGCCCCCAACATCGCCTGGCGGCGCAAGCACCTGGGCCGCCGCGGCCAGGACCGTCTCCGGGGCAAGCGCCTTCAGGCCGCGAGTCTCCGGACAGGAAATCGTGGAGTCCACCGCCCCCGGGGCCTGGGGACACGGCGCCCACAGGGTTCGGACCCGCGGCCCCAGGGGCGCCCACACCCGGGGATCGGTGGGTCCGAACAGGGCCAGAACCTCAGGCCCGTTCACCGCGGCGGCCAGGTGCGTCAGGCCGCTGTCGTTGCCGATATACAACCGGCAGTGCCACAAGACTCGGGCAACCCGGGCCAGAGGGCGGTTCGCCAGGAGAAGCTGTCCCTGAGCCTTAGCCAAATGACCCAGGTACGGCAACATTTCTCCTTCCGCCGGGCCGGCCAGCCACACCACGCGCAGGCCATATTCCCAGCCCAAGGCCCGGCTGACTTCGTAATAGTAGTTAAGGGGCCAATTCTTGCGCCAAGAGCCGCTTCCCGGGGCCACCGCCATCCAGGGGCCGGGGCCGGGAAGTTCCGGCAGTTCCGCCTCCGGATTCAGTCCCATTTCCAGCTTGAAGGGGCCGGGGACATAGTTAAGTCCCAGGCCGGCGAGATGACGGGCCTGGAGGGCCGCCACCGCCTCCCCGTCCGTTTTCGGAAAAGAGGGGAGCCAGTGGACCGCCGGGATGCCCGCCAGGCGCAGGCGGTCTTGCAGGATGGCTTGGGGGTGAGGCCCGAAGATCAGGGCCAGCTGAAACCGGGCCAGGCGCTCCCGAAGCGGCGGGGGCAAGTCCCCGTCACTGAACAGGTGGACCCACCGGGCCTCGCCGCTGTCCCAGACTTCGTCCACGGGCAGGCTCAGAGCCAACAAGCCCCAGCGCTCCGGATGTCCCAGGGCGGTGATCCGGGCCCCGGCATAATGCCGGCTCAGGGCCGCCAGGGCCGGCCCCGCCAGGAGCAGGTCCCCCAGGGCTCCCTGGTGCCAGATGAGAATTCTCTGGACCGCAGCCGGGGGTGGGCGAGTCTCAAGTGCAGGCAGAGTTAACATACGTCCAGGCCAATTCAAGGGATCAGGGTTTGAGTAATGTATATCACATTGGGACCTGTGCGAAAGTTCTCTCCCCTGTCATTCTGAGAGAGCGAAACGACCGAAGAATCTCATAACTATTAAGTAAATGCGAGATCCTCTCTGGGCTCAGGATGAAAAAATGGCTTTTAGCAGAGGTCTCAAACTGCGATCATACAGGTAATATATCTTCTGTAGGGGCGGACCTATGTGTCCGCCCTCAGGTTGGGCGCACACGCGGGTGCGCCCCTACAGGCCGTGAGATCTTCTTACTTCTATGAGCGCAACCTGGTATTAGCTGGGAAATCGCCTCGAATGGTCAGGCGGCACAGACCGGACATTGGGGATTGGATCGGATAATTTTTTCCGTGAAGTTGAACTGATCGCCCTTGAAGATGAGAACCCGGCCCAGGAGCGCCGGTCCCAGTCCTCCCAGGAGGCGCAAGGCCTCCAGGGCCTGCAGGGCTCCCATGATACCCGGCAGAGGGCTCAGCAGGGCAGGGTGGTGGTTGGATGGGGTTTCGAGACAGGCGCACACCAGGCAGGGGCCGCGGCCCGGCCAGAAGGTGGTTAAAAGGCCGGTCATGGCCCACACCCGGGCATGCACCAGGGGAATTCGCTGTTTGGCCGCGGCCAGGTTCAGGAGGGCCCCTGCCCCGGCGTTATTGCTGGCGTCGATCAGCGCGTGGCAGTTTGCCGTCAGGCGGAAGACGTTGTGTTGGGAAAGAACTTTGCCATAGCTTTCCACCGTCACAAAGGGATTGATTTCTTTGAGACGGCGTTCGGCAATGGCAGCTTTGGGCTTGCCCAGATCACGTTCCCGGAAGAGCACCTGGTGGTTCAGGTCGGCGAGGGACACCCGGGAGCCATCCACCAGGCGCATGGCGCCTAGTCCACCGGCCATAAGATAAAGTGCGGCGGCGGATGCCAGACCGCCAGCCCCGGCAATGAGGACCTGGGAGGATTTGAGACGTTCCTGAGCTTCCCGGCCCCACCCATCCAGGGTTATCTGGCGTTCATAACGGGTTACTTCGGCAGGGCTTAAGTAAGAAATGGCGGTTCCTCTCCCCGGGATAGGGCCTACAGGGCAACACTGGACTTTAGGGATAGGCCCCAACGGCCTCATGGATAGCCCCGATGGCCTCTCCCGACCAACCTAAGTTCCTGCCTTACCCACCTTATTCTATCGGCAAGCCGGAGGACAAACTTTAAATTGCCGGGTGCGGCAGGTATAATGAATAAACCGGCAAAATAGGGGAGATTCCAGGTGATCAAGTTAGTGGAGGTGAGCAAGGTTTACCACCGGGGACCGGAAGCGATCCAGGCCCTTGACCATCTCAGCTTGCAGATCGACTCAGGGGAATTCGTCGCCGTCACCGGCAAGAGCGGTTGTGGCAAAAGTACCCTGTTGCATATCATCGGCGGCCTGGAGTCGGTAAGCCGCGGCAGGGTATTCCTGGACGGCTGCGACCTGGCGCACCTCAGGGAGCCCGAGCGGACCCGTTTCCGGCGGGATCGGGTGGGGGTGGTATTCCAGTCCTTCAACCTCCTGCCCCTCTTGACCCTGGAAGAAAACGTCGCCCTGCCCCGGGTCCTCCAGGGAGCTTCCTACGACCAGGCTCGGCAGGAGGCGGCGAACTGGTTGGAGGAGGTGGGTTTGAGCGGCCGCCAGGGCCACAAACCGCACCAGGTTTCGGGCGGAGAGATGCAGCGGGCCGCTATTGCCCGGGCCTTGATCAACCAGCCGGCCGTCATTCTGGCCGACGAGCCCACCGGGAACCTGGATTCCGTCACCGCGGCCCAGATACTGACACTCTTCTCTCACCTGCACCGCCAATGGGGCAAAACCATCATCCTGGTGAGCCATGCCCCTGAGGCCGGCCAGGCCGCAGATCGGGTGTTGCGGCTTGCCGATGGCCGACTGCTGGCATGAGAGCCTGGCTTTTCCGGATTTCCTTCAGCCACCTGGCCCAATATCCCGGGCGCACCCTCCTGGGGATTTTGGGCATCGCTCTGGGGACCGCGGTCTATCTGAGCATTTCCCTGGCTGCGGCCAGCGCCTTACAGAGTTTCCAAGTCGGGGTCACCGCCGTGGCCGGTCAGGCCCAGTGGCGTATTCAGTCCCCTGGGGCCCCGCTGGACGAAGCCCTGTTCGTCAAGGTACGGCGCCTGGCGTCGGTGGCGGCCGCGGCTCCGGCGGTGGAATCAGTCCTGGAACTCGCCGGGGTCTACCGCGGCCCCGTCCTCCTCCTGGGGATCGATCCCTTCTCGGAGCGGCCTTTCCGGGATTACGAATTCTCGCACGCGGTCGGCCTGAGCGACACGGCCTGGACTGAGGTGCTCACCCGCCCCGACGCGGTCCTGGTCAGCGGGCCGCTGGCATCGCGTCTGGGCTTGAAGGTTGGGGACGCCTTGGGCGTGATGGTGGGACCGCGGCGGCAGGCCCTGCGGGTAGCCGGCATCTTCACTTCCCGTAGCGGTCTTTATCCTCTGGACGGGGCGGTGCTGCTCATGGATATCGGCCCGGCCCAGGAACTTCTGGACCGGGTGGGGGGCCTCGACTATATCGACGTCATCGGGGCCGGGCCCCCGGCCGAGGTCCAGCGACGCCTCCAGGCCGCGCTGCCGCCCGGGGTGGAGGTGGTGCGGCCCGCCGCGGAGGTGCGCCGCACCGAGGGCCTGGTGGCCTCCTATCGCCTCAACCTGGCGGTGTTGAGCGCCATCGCCCTGTTCGTGGGCATGTTTTTGATCTACCAGTCCGTCACCCTGTCGGTGGTGCGCCGCCGCCGGGAGATCGGACTGCTCAGGACCCTGGGCATGACCCCGGGCCAGGTGCTGTTCCTGTTCCTGGCCGAAGGCCTGGCCAGCGGCCTGGTGGGAGGTCTCCTGGGGCTGGGGCTCGGGGTGGGCCTGGCCCGGGGCGTCCTGGCGGTGATGACCCAGAACCTCTCTTCCCTCTACATGCCGGTGGCGGCCCAGGAGGTTGGGGTTCAGGGAGGCCTCTTGCTCCAGGCCTGGGGCCTGGCCGTGGCCGCCACCCTCCTGGCGGCCTATTTGCCCGCCCGGGAGGCGGCTCGCACCCAGCTTAGGGCCGTGTGGCACCGGGAGGAACTGGAAGAAAAAATCGAGTCCAAAGCAGGGCTCATCTTCGGGTGGGGTCTGGTGGCCCTGGTCCTGGCGGGGGTGGGAGCTTACGCCAAGATCAACGACGGCCCTCCCTGGCCGGGATTTGTGGCGGCTTTCCTCATCCTCCTGGGGTTTGCCCTCTTCACTCCCCTGGCGGCCCGCCTGCTGGGCCAAGGCCTGCAGCCGGTTTTGCGGAAAATCCTGGGACCCGCGGGGGACCTGGGCTGCCGCTACCTGGCCGGGTCTTTGAGCCGCAGCGCAGTGTCCATCGCCGCCCTGGCCTGCGCCCTGGGGATGCTCATCGCGGTGACGGTGATGATCGGCTCCTTCCGGCAGACGGTGAATGACTGGGTGAGCCGGGCTATCAGCGGGGACATTTTTTTCGGGCCCGCGGTCTTCTCCACCGCGGCCTACGACCAGTACCTGCCGCCGGAGGTCTTGGCCGAGCTGCGCCGGGACCCGGACGTGGCCGACATCTATCTCTACCGCTGCGTGCGCATCCCCTTTAAGGACCGCTATATCCTGGTCATCGGCGGCAGCTTCGAGGTCCTGGCCCGCCACGGCGGCCTCTGGTTCCGCCAGGGGGACACCAGGGAGATCATGGAGAGGGTAGGGCGGGTTGAGGGCGGGGGCGAGGGGGCAGGGGTCAGGGGCCAGGGGTCAGGGAAAGATAATTTTGCTACCTCAAGGTCGAATGACGACAACCCAGAACCCGGAACCCAGAACCCAAAACCTGCCGCCGGCCAGGTGGTCATCTCCGAGCCCCTGGCCGAGACCTTGCATCTGCAAGAGGGGGGGACCATCAGCCTGCCAACCCCGTCGGGGCCGCAACCACTCACCATCGCCGGGGTCTTCTATGACTACCGCACCGACGGCCCCAGCGTCTGGATGGACATCTCCCTTTTCCGGCGCTTCTGGCGCGACACCCACTTGAACGCGGTGCGCCTCTACCTCAAGGACCCCGCCCGGGTGCCCCAGGTCCAGGCCCGCCTGCAAGAGCGCTACGGCGGCCGTTACCGCCTCCTGGCCCTGTCCCACCGGGATCTCAGGAAAGGCATCTTGCGCATCTTCGACGAGACCTTCGCCCTGACCTACGCCCTGGAGGGGGTGGCGGTGGTGGTGGCGGTCTTCGGCATTATCACCACCTTCCTGGTGCTGATCAGGGAACGGGTGCGGGATCTGGCCCTGCTTCAGGCCATCGGCGCCTCCCGGCGGCAAATTCTGGGCATGGTCCTGGTGGAATCGGGCCTGGCCGGCGGCCTGAGCTTTGGGTTGGGCGCCGCCTGCGGTTCGGTTCTGTCTTTATTGCTCATCTTCGTCATCAACAAACAGGCCTTCGGCTGGACTATCCAGCTCCATTTCACCCCGGCCATCTACTGGCAGACCCTCATTCTGGTCCTCACTCTGAGCCTGGCCGCGGCGGCCTACCCGGCCTGGCGGGCCATTCAGCCGCATTTGGCGGCGATTTTGAAGGAGGAATAAAATTGGATATAATCACCATGAAATCGCTGCCGATATTAAGAGAGATTATTAGATGATTAGGGAAATTATGGCAATTTTCGACAGAAACACGGTCATTGGCGTGATAATTACTTCAATTATTGCATTATTTTATAGTTATATAATCTTCGGTATTTATATATTAGCGTTAATATTAGTTATTATATTTAGGTATAAATGGGCTGTATTTGATCTTAAAAAATTAAACAGTGCTTTAAAAAATATAACAGTTAGCGTCGTTACCATATTTGGTTTAACTATTTTATGTGAAATATGGTTACAGTTATATCCACATCGGTTAACCGGAATTGATGAAGTGGATATCGTAGGAGAGTTCAGTGATTATACTTCAAGAGGTTATTTAACTGAAGATGTTTTCAATAAGAAGAAAGATGTTGTCAGGATATTGGGGTTAGGTGATTCGTTTAGCGTTTACTTGAGGGATAAAAAAATAAACTATAATGATATTTTACAGCAGCAATTTATTGCCAGTGGCAAAGATGAAATAGAAATCGTTAATGCCGGTATGGAGGCAATGGGTCCAGGATATTACTGGCATATATTGAATAAATATGGAGAGTTATTCCAACCTGACTTGGTATTAATGGGTTTTTTTGTGGGTAATGATTTTACAGAAGCCGATTTTTCAGTTTATATAGGGAACTTTATTAGCGAGCCTAAAGATTTATACAAAAGATATTTAGGATACGATCAATTTTATCATTGGAGGTTATACCGGCTCCTTAAAAATAAATATACCCGTTATCGGGAAGCGCAACTGAGAAAAGAGGAGGCCAAACGCCAGCCTTCTCAGGAAGTGGGGACTTTTTCTCAGGCAACTTTCTTAGAAGTCGAAAAAAAGAGAAGCTGGATGTTTGATAAAAATAATAGGGAATTGCTAAACCAACAATGGCGGGAGTGCTCAGAGGTTATCTTGAAAATGAAAGACTGGTGTGACCGGAGGAAGATAAAATTTGTCATAGCCATTCTCCCTGAGCAGTTCCAGGTGGACCAGGCATTGAGACAAGCGGTTTTAACTAAATACAACCATATTGCCGAGGAAAATTTAGACCTGAGCTACCCTGATAACCTCATCGTGAATTTTTGCCGAACCCATAACATAAATTGCCTGGACCTGTTGGGGCAATTCCAAGAGCAGGGGAAAACCAGGCGGTTGTATATCTTAAGGGATTCGCATTGGAACGAAGCGGGCAACCGCCTGGCAGCTGACCTGATATTTGAGTATCTCGAAAAAAACCAATTACTACCACCCCGGCCATCTACTGGCAGACCCTAATTCTGGTCCTCACCCTGAGCCTGGCCGCGGCGGCCTACCCGGCCTGGCGGGCCATCCAGCCGCATCTGGCAGCGATTTTGAAGGAAGAATGATTATTATTCCATAACACTATGATAGTCTACAATATAACATAAAATATATTGGAATAAGGACGATTAATTATGGTCATGACAATTTTTGGGGTCGTAGTAGGAGCAATTATTGCGGTAATAATAACGATTTTCATTGAAAACCTTAGAAAGCCAAAGCTTGAATTAAAAATTGCTCCTCCAGTTGATAGAAAATATCAAGACCGCCCAGCCAATTCTGTCCGTTTTCTTGGCTTATATTTCGTTAATAAACCTCTTCCTTTCTTTGCAAAGTGGATGTCAAGAAATGCTGCCCTCCAATGTCACGGGACCATAACATTTCATCACTTAAATGATGGGCAAAATTTCTTTGGAAGAGCAATGACCATTCGATGGAGTGGTTCTCCTGAGCCAATATCTCTACAATTCGGTATAGATGGCAAACTATATTCAATAGTTGACCCGAGTAAAGTTACGTTGGTTTCAAAAATAGATATTTATCCCGATGAGAAGGGCCGTCTAGATGTGGCGGCTCGGTTTGATAATGAAAATGAATGTTATGGTTGGAATAATGAGAGTTATTTTTCTACCCCTGTTTGGAGAAACGCCGACTGGAGATTACCGGCTGGACGCTTTATTATAAGAGTAATTATTTATTCTGCAGGTGAAAAATGTACTGAAATATTCCGTCTCATTAATGATGTACCTCAAAATGATTTCAGACTTGAAAAACCCATGCAACAAGATTATGTCCGTGATTAAGAAATAATGTAGGGTGGGCACGGCCCACCATTCTTTTCAGCTTGGAGTTATTGAAAAATGCCCTCGTTTATCAGGTCTGAAAACCCAGGTGGAACATTTTTCTTTACGCTGGTGACCTATCGCCGCAGGAAGATTTTGACCCAACCTGAAAGTAGAATAATTTTGCGGGAAGTCATTTTAGAGGTGCGCCGGGAACATCAATTCACCGTTGATGCCTGGGTGCTTTTGCCCGATCACATACACTGCATCTGGACTTTGCCGAAAGGGGATGGAAATTTCTCCAAGCGATGGGGTTTGATCAAGGCGGGATTTTCCCGAAAAGCAAAACCATTATTGCATAGGACGGCCTGGATGACCGATTCCAAAGAGCGACACCGGGAAAACACCATCTGGCAACGACGGTTTTGGGAGCACCAGGTACGTGATGACGAAGATTTGCATAGGCACCTGGATTATATTCATTACAATCCGGTTAAACATGGACTGGTGACTAACCCAGCAGATTGGCCCTATTCTACTTTTCACCGATATATCAAACAGGGGCTTTACCCCCCTAATTGGGGGGAAAACCTCACCTGGGAGATCGGCCTTAGTTTTGGAGAATGACCTAAATAATGGTGGGCCGTGCCCACCCTACATTTTTTACCACAATAGTTTTAAACCAAAGCATTGTTGAACCAGGCTTCCACCCTGTTCATGCACAGGCAAGATGCCTGTGCCACCATTGCTGCGGCAGAGGGCAAGATAACCCTCAGGATGACAGAATCCTGGTGGAGTGATATATTTAAAAAATGTTAAAGCGCACCTTCATCCACCTGCCCGGGGTGGGGCCCCGGCGGGAGACGCATTTCTGGCGCCAGGGGCTGGCCACCTGGGAGGATTTTCTGGCCGCCAAACGGGTCCAGGGCCTGTCCCGGGGCCGGTTGGACTGGCTGAAAGCCGAACTCACCGGGTCACTGGACCACACCCAGGACGCGGCCTATTTCGCCGCCCGGCTCCAGGCCGGGGAGCACTGGCGCCTCTTCCAGCACTTCCGGCCCCGCACCGCGTATCTCGACATCGAGACCTACGGCAAAGTCTGGCCCGGGTTGCTGGTCACGGTGGTGGGCCTCTACGACGGCCAGAATATGCGCCAGTTCGTCCAGGGCCATAATCTGCAAGAGTTTCCCCAGGTTCTGTCCTCGTTCGACCTCCTGGTCACCTTCAACGGCACCCAGTTCGACCTGCCGGTGCTCAAGGCCTACTTCCCCGAGCTGACCCTGCCCCCGGCCCACGTGGACCTGCGCTTTCTCATGGCCCGCCTGGGGTTCAAGGGGGGGCTGAAGAAGATTGAGCCGAGATTCGGCATCCACCGCCCTAAAGCCGTGAACGGCATGGACGGCTACATGGCGGTGCTTCTGTGGCAGCGCTACCAGCGGGGGGACAAGGGCGCCCTGGACTTGCTCCTGTCCTATAATCGGGAGGACGTGGTCAACCTGGAAGTGCTCATGGACGGCGCCTTTGCGATGGAGCGGGAGCGGCTTTTCCCCGCCAGCCCGGGGCAGAGCGGCCTGCGCCAGGCGGCCCGGCCTTAGCCCCTGCCCCTCTTCTGCCGCCCCGGTTAGGCCCTGCGGCTGCACTGGCGGGGCGCCGGTGCTACTGGTCCTTATACCCTTTCAAATACTATTCGAATCTTTAGCGTGGTCTAAGGATATGGGGGTTTTGTCTATAGGAACTTGTGATTGCGGGTAGTTTTCTAATAATCTGAAGATGGAATAGCTCTTAAGTTATAATAAGAAATAATATCTCACCACAAATAATTTAACATAATTTTAACTATAATCCATATTCTTTCTTAATAGAAGCCGTTCCAATCTCAATAATAATGGGTTTAGCTATTTCCCATGCTTTGCCGCTTACTTTCTTTAATATTTTAAATAATTTAGACTGGTTAATTTCATCATTTAAACTATCTTCCCTAAGCATATTTAATAACAAATAGGTCTCTTGTTGTTCTTCTTCTTGAAGGTTGCTTGATTTCTTTACAAAATCTTCGATTATTGGAACCTCATTTAATAATGCAGTTTTTCTAAGTTCTAATCTTTGTTCATTAGAGATAACTAGAAATTCTAAAGCATAAATAGATCTTCGTGTATCGCGTAAAATCTCCCAACAACGTCTTTGAGAGAGTTTTTCACTTGTTGATGATTCTCTATGCGTGTATTTACTGGTGGTATGATAAATATCGCGCAATATATTATAATCATCTTTAAGTATAACATCCTTGAAAACCTTGTAGAGTTCTGACGGGGGGCGATCACCAGAAAAACGGACAGTTTCCATTTGTGCTGAAACCAGTGCTGAACGAGCTAGTGATGCACAGGGGGAAAAATCATCATCTTTTGGAAACTTATCAAATAATTTATAGGCTTCGTGTAACTTCTTAAATGATGAACGAAGAATCTCTGGTCTTAAATGAGCAATAAAAACACAATTATCTTCACTATCCGGTCTCTCTATGATATCGAATACCTTTAATGTTTCAGTCGTAGTTCGGGACATCGTCTCTTCTATTATTCTAGCACGGAGATGATAAAATTCATTTAACAAAGACTGAATATAGCTTTTATAAAATCCACAATGCGCATGTGAAGAACTTTCTAATCGACGCAATGGATTATCCTTCAGTTGAATACAGATTTCATCATCAGTGCATTTTTTTAATTTTGTTATTCCTGCTCCCGTTTCATTTTCATAAATAGTCCAAAGTTCAATAAAATCCTTTGGCTTTTGAGATGCTAAGAAAAGATTCTTCAGTTGTAAGTTGTTTACTAAATCTCTTGCAAATGTTAATCCTACCTCGTCACCTAGGTCTTTTAAAAAATCATCGTATGCTTTAGGCCCAGATTTTGCACTTTTTGAAAAGGTCTTTAAAGATACCTCAAATATTAAGGAAAGCGTTTCAATACGGAAAGCCGTATAATCAATATTACCTGTTCTTAACTTTGAATTATTTAGAAATAATGAGGAAGTTATTACAGACTTAAGTTCGTCAAGCGATTTTGTTGCACTCTCTATTTTTTGCTTTGCCTTATGATGTTCTTCCTCTGAAAGGAGTTGTTTAATTTCAAAAGGGGAAAGATCGACTCTAACTTTAATATTTTTCTGCATAATTCCTCCTAATGATCTTCAAACGTCTAACATTAATAAGTTTGATTATGGATGGTTTTTGAGGAAATTTATTCTGACGTTTGCCTCAAAAAACATCTTCTTTTGGAAAATCTTCATAGATAGGCAAGTTAGCATAAATTTAAGAAAAGTCAAAAAAAAGATTAAAAGAATTCAAGACATTAAATCTCATTGGGGCAAAGCATATACACATTTCTAAAGGGACTGAGACAAATGTTGCGAACACCATCCTATCCAAGGATTCCCTATCGCAAATATATTGAATTTGAAGCGCGTGGTATCGTAAGATTAATATGATAAAATTATGATCAATTGGGGTGACTATGCTGTTTTCGCGACTGCTGATACCGACTTTGAAAGAAAACCCGGCGGAGGCCGAGGCGGTCTCGCACCGTTTGCTGCTCCGGGCCGGGATGATTCGCATGCTGGCCTCGGGGATCTATAATTACCTGCCCCTGGGTTTGAGGGTCCTCCGCAAGGTGGAGCGGATCGTGCGGGAGGAGATGGACCGGGCCGGGGCCCAGGAAGTATTGATGCCCGCAGTGCAGCCGGCGGAGCTGTGGCAGGAGTCCGGCCGCTGGAGAGTATATGATAAGGAGTTGCTGCGCTTCCAGGACCGCCACGGCCGGGAGTACTGCTTCGGGCCCACCCATGAGGAGGTGATCACCGACCTGGTCCGCCGGGAGGTGCACTCCTACCGGCAGCTGCCCCTCAACCTCTACCAGATCCAGACGAAATTCCGGGATGAGATCCGGCCCCGCTTCGGGCTCATCCGCTCCCGGGAATTCGTCATGAAGGACGGCTATAGTTTCCATAAGAATGAAACCGGCGCCGAGGCCTGCTACCGCCAAATGTACGACGCCTACAACCGCATCTTCAGCCGCTGCGGCCTGTCTTTCAAGGTGGTGGAGGCGGATTCCGGCCCCATCGGCGGCAGCTTTTCCCACGAATTTATGGTCCTGGCGGACAAGGGGGAAGACGGCTTGGCCTCCTGCACCAGTTGCGACTATGCCGCCAACCTGGAGAAGGCGGAGGTGGCGCCGGAGCTGGGCGAGGCCGGTCCGCCGGTGGGCAACGGACCGGAGCCGGTGCCCACCCCCAACGTGCGCACGATCGAGGAAGTCGCGGCCTTTCTCAAGGTCATGCCCGCCGACATCGTCAAGACCCTGATCTATGAGACCGAGGACGGGCCGGCGGCGGTTTTGATCCGCGGGGACCACGAAGTCAATGAAGTGAAGGTGAAAAACCTGTTGGGGGTCACGGACCTGATCCTGGCGGGGCTCATCCGGGTCCAGGAGTTGACCGGGGCCGAAGTGGGCTTTGCCGGCCCCGTGGGCCTGAAACTCCCCATCTACGCCGACCAGGCGGTGGCCCGGATGAACGCCATGGTCACCGGGGCCAACCGGGACAACTATCACCTGAAGCAGGTCAACCCGGGCCGGGACGTGAAGCTCACCGCGGTGGCGGACCTCCGGTCGGTAACCGTACAAGACCCCTGTCCCCGGTGCCGGGGGGCCCTGACGATCCTCCGGGGCATCGAGGTGGGGCACATCTTCAAGCTGGGCCTGAAGTATTCCAAGGCCCTGAAGGCCACCTACCTGGACCAGGAAGGCAAGGAGCAGTATCTTTACATGGGCTGCTACGGCATCGGGGTGAGCCGCATCATGGCCGCGGCCATCGAGCAGGGCCACGACGCCAACGGCATCATCTTCCCCATGGCCCTGGCCCCTTTCCAGGTCGGCCTCATCCCCATTGGCCACAATGATGAGGCGGTACGGGAGTGTGTCGAGGGCCTGCACGCCGATCTGGAAGCCGCGGGGGTGGAAGTGCTGTTGTATGACCGGGACGAGCGCCCGGGGGTGAAGTTCAAGGACTGTGACCTCCTGGGG
>JAHIKF010000332.1 GCA_018897875.1 Pseudomonadota bacterium
CCGGCTCCTGGATGGGAGCTTGAAGCCCGAGGACTGTGTCGCCCTCAGCTCCGCCCGGCGCCAGGCCTTGTCCCTGGCGGTCAACGCTCTAGAAGTCCTGCCGGTGGTGCAGTCTCTGGAGCTGCCCCGGCCGGTGCCGCCGGATTTGTTCGAGATCAACGAGCCCGGGCCCGACGCCCCGCTCCTGGTCACCGGCAACAGCGAATTTACCCTAACAGTGGTCACCGCTCTCCTGGCCTTAACCATCAGCTCGTTTTACCTGCTGCTGGTGGACACCCGGGGGGACACGGTGGACATGTCCATGGTCTACCGCAGCTTCACCCCCCAGCGCCTGGACCAGGGGCTGGAAACCCACCGCCTGGCTTCGAGGCTCAGGCGCCGGCAGTTTATCATCCCCGGGGTGGTGGCCCCCCTGAAAGAGGAACTGGCCGCCTACACCGGCTGGGATATCCGGGTGGGGCCCATCTGCGTGGCGGAGTTGCCCCTGTTCCTGGGAGACGCTTACTGGCAGCCGCCAGAGGGGTCCTGAGCGGAGCCCGGGGATTTTTTGCGGCCAACGGTTGCCCCTTTCCCCAAGAAGACTTAGTATTAAGCCAAAGGCGCGTAAAGAGGCGGTTGATGAAGACGATCCTGGTGGTGGAAGACGACGAGGCGATCCGAACTCTTTTGCAGGAAGAGCTGCAGAACGAAGGCTATAAGGTATTGATCGCGATCAATGCCCGGGATGCCTTGAAGATGGTGGAAGCCGAACCCCTGGACCTGGTCATTTTGGACATTCGCATGCCCGGCATGAACGGCCTGGAGGCCCTGCCCCGGATCCTGGGGCTCAAGGAGGGACTGCCGGTGATCTTGAATACCGCCTATAGCCAGTACCAGGACAGCTTTATGAGCTGGGCCGCGGACGCCTACGTGGTGAAGTCTTCCGATCTCACGGAGCTCAAAGAGAAAGTTAAAGAGCTGGTGAATAAATGACAGACCAGTTGAAGAAACTCACCACCATTATCATGGCCGGCGGCAAGGGCGAACGCCTCTTTCCCCTGACCCGGGACAAGGCCAAGCCGGTCATTACCTTCGGGAGCCTTTACCGGATCATCGACTTCACCCTGTCCAACTGCCTCAATTCGGGCATCCGCCGCATCTACGTGCTCAGCCAGTACGGCAGTTTTTCCCTGGACCAGCATTTGCGCCAGGCCTGGGACATCATGCACCCTGACCTGGGGGAGTTCATCTACTCCATGCCGCCCCAGCAGATCATGGTGAGCCGCTGGTACCGGGGCACCGCGGACTCCATTTTCCAGAACCTCAACCTCCTGGAGGCCGAGCGCCCCCGGCATGTGTTGATCCTGTCCGGCGATCACGTCTACAAGCTGAATTACCGGGAGATGCTGGATTTTCACCTAAGCCGGGGCGCGGACCTGACGGTGGCCGCGGCCATGGTGCCCCGGGTGGAGGGCAGCTCCTTCGGCATTCTCAAGGTGAACGCGACGGGCGAGGTGGAGAATTTCCTGGAAAAACCCGCCGACCCGCCGGGATTGCCCGACAACCCCGACATTTCCCTGGTGTCCATGGGGGTCTACATCTTCAACGCCGGGGTCCTGGTGGAGGAGGTCATCAAAGACGCCAAGCATAAGACCAGCAAGCACGATTTCGGCGGGGACATCATCCCCCAGATGGTGGGGCGAAAAAAAGTGTTCGCCTTTAATTTCCAGGACCCAGCCACCGGCGCCCCCAGCTACTGGCGGGATATCGGGCTGTTGGACGCCTACTTCAAGGCCCACCAGGATCTTTTGGGCGCTACGCCCACCTTCGAGTTATTCGATCCAGAGTGGCCCATGCGCTCCCGGCCGCAGCTCCTGCCTCCCAGCAAATTTTTTACGAGTGGGATGCCGGTGGCGGTGGAGGATTCCCTCATCGCCTCGGGCTGTATCATCGAAGGGACCGTGACCCGGTCGATCCTCTCCCCCGGGGTCAGGGTGGGGCCGGACGCGGTGGTTGAAGACGCCATCCTGTGGGACGGGGTGGTCATCGGCCCCCGGGCCAAGGTGAGGCGGGCGATTATCGAAGAGGGGGTGCGGGTGCCGCCGGGGTTTTCCATCGGCTACGACCCCCAGTGGGATGCGTCCCGCTTTCACCTCACCGAAGACGGGGTGGTGGTGGTGCCCAACAACGCCATCCTGGAGGACTGAGGCGCGTGAGTTCCATGGCTGCGGCTGCCAAGGGTTCTCTGACCCCAACCCGGGTGTATCTGGTGCGCCACGGCCAGGTAGCCGACGGCCATACCGACCGGTACCACGGCAACAACGACATCGGCCTGAGCCCTAACGGAGTGCGGCAGCTGGAGGAACTGGCGGCGCAGCTTACGGATGTGGACCTGGCCGGTATCTATGCCTCGGACCTGACCCGGGCGCTCACGGGGGCTGCGATCATCAGCCGGGGGCGGGAGGTGCCGCTGCAAATAATCCCGGAGTTCCGGGAGATCCACTTCGGGGCCTGGGAAGGGTTAAGCTTCACCGAGATTGCCGAGCGCTACCCCGCCGAACTCGAGGCCCGCTTCCGGGACCTCATTAGCTTCCGCATCCCCGGGGGCGAAAGCCTCCTGGACCTGAGTTCCCGGGTCCTGCCCCGGCTGGGCGAGATCATCGCCCGGCACCTTGAGGAGGCCCTGATCATTGTGGCCCACGCCGGGGTCAACCGGGTCATCCTCAGCCAGGCCCTGGGCCTGCCCCTGGACCACCTGTTCCGCCTGGACCAGAACTACGGCTGCCTCAACATTATCGACTACTTCCCCGACATGGCCGTGGTGCGCCTCTTAAACGGCGGCGTCAACGGCTTGGCGGCGGGATAATTTCTCCCCTGCCCACCGGGAAGGCGGTTCGATAAGCCATTCCCTACCAAATTTGAGACCTCTGCGAATAACTATTTTGTCATCCTGAGCCCAGCGAATGATCTCGTATTTTCTCGTAGTTATGAGATTCTTCGGTCGCTCCGCTCCCTCAGAATGACAGGTGAGGGGGAAGTGATCTTCACGGAGTAAGAAATACGTTAGCTAATTCATAACCTGTTGTATTAAGGAACAATTCATACAAAAAAGCAATCAAAAGACTATTATTTGTCATTCTGAGCGCAGCGAAGAATCACTCTTTAAGCCGCCGAGATTCTTCACTCCGCTGCGCTCCGTTCAGAATGACATGAATATTCAATGTCTTTTGACTGCAACTTGGTATCAGACCTACCACCAGGGGCGGCATCCTTCCCACCCGATTACCTTATGTTCAAATCAATACAACCGGCCCCGCCCTTTTTTATTTGATTTCTCCCGAGGCCAAAACAGGAAAGCCACGAACGCTCTCTCCGGCATTCACACCGGATGCGGCCTTCGTGGCTTAATTGTTAGCGGACCCGTGGCTTTCCGTTAGTGGCAGCACTTATGCTCGTGCTGATGGTGTCCGTCTCCATGGACGTGTTCGTGGACGTGATCGCCGGCTTCGTGCTTGTGCTCATGCCCGTCATGGCTGTGGGTACAAGCCTCGTGGGTGTGCTCGTGCTCATGCTTGTCCTTGTTGTGGCAGCACATCGACGTTTTACCCCCTTTTTCATTAATTACATATTAATTATAAACATTAGTCCCTTTGTTGTCAATGGATTTGCCGCGATGACCATGGGCCTGGGCGACCTGCTGGTCAAGCCGGGGTGCATACGGGGCAGCCCTGCAGCCGGAGGGGCTTCTCCAGGTTGCAGGCGGACAAAAGCGCCTCGTCGGCCATGATGGCCCGGGTGGGGCCGTCCGCGGCGATGCGCCCCTCCTTGAGCACTATGGTGCGGGGGCAGAGGTCCAGGACCAGGTCCAGGTCGTGGGTGGCGATGATCAGGGAATGCTCGAAGGTCTTCAAGAGCTCGATGAGCTGGCGGCGGGTCTTGGGGTCGAGATTGGAACTCGGCTCATCCATGACCAGGATGGCCGGGGTCAGCGACAACACCGCGGCGATGGCCACGGCGCGCTTTTCTCCGCCGGACAGGTGGTAAGGCGGGCGGTCCTTCAGGTGGACGGCCCCCACCGCGGCCAGGGCCTGCATTACCTGCCGGTCCACCTCCTCCGGGCTCAGGCCCAGATTTAAGGGGCCGAAGGCCACGTCATCATACACCAGCGGCATGAACAGTTGGTCGTCAGGGTCCTGAAAGATCAGGCCCACGGTGCGGCGCACGTGCTTCAGGGTTTTCTTGGTCACGGGCATTTCGCCGATGCGCACCCGCCCGGATTCCGGCAGCAGGCAGCCGTTGAACTGGAGGAGCAGGGTGGACTTGCCGGCGCCGTTGGCGCCCACCAGGGCCACCTTCTCTCCATGGGTCACCCTGACTGAGATCCCCTTCAACACCTGGTTGCCGTCCGGATAGGTATAATGCAGGTCGTCGACCTCAATAATATGATGGCTCATTTAACCAGCCCCATGACCCAGGTTCCCCACCATTGAGAGATATTACAAAGTCTGAGCAGCACGAAAAGAGCGGACCAGCCCAGGAAAAAACCCACATCCCGGCCGTGGAGTTGTAGCGGCCGGAGCAGACGGATTTCGCCGTCAAACCCCCGGGAGAGCATGGCCAGGTGCAGGCGCTGGGCCCGGTCCAGGGTGCGCAACAGCAAGTGGCCCAGCAGGGAACCATAGGTCCCGAAGCCCAGGCCGCGGCCGTCAAACGAGCGCAACGCCCGAGCCCGCACCATCCGGGCGGCTTCGCCCCCCAACACGAAAAGATAGCGATAGAGGAACAGCAACTGGAGCGCAAAGGCCCGGGGCATCCCCAGCCGCTCCAAGGCAGCGCACACCTGGTGAAAGCCGGTGACGGCTATGAGAATCAGGGCGGCGCTCACCGTCAGGACGAACCGGAGCATGATGGAGGCAAAGGAGACCCAACCGCCGGAAATAGCCAGGGGGCCGAGGTGCGCCATGACCTGCCGGTCCAGCAGGGGATTGAAGATGCCGATGAAAAAGGCGAAGGGGGCGGCGATCAAGATTTTCTTCCCCAGGAACCCCACCGGCAGATTGCCTAAGGCGATGAGCACCACCGGATAGAGCATAAACGGCATCAAGCTCCCGACGGCGTACTTGGGGAAGGAGACCACGGCCACGATGAATACCATGGTGGTGAGGAGTTTCACCCGGGGGTCCAGCCGGTGGATGGGGGTCGACTGGTAGGACAGCGTCTCCAGATAGCCGATATTATAGAGGGAATTTTCGATGCTGCCCATGAGCGCGCCTCAGAAAGACCCGGGGCGGGGTCTCGTATGGAACCCCGCCCTGGGTGTGGCTCCCCGGCAATATCCGGGATCAGCCGTGGTGACCAGCATACTTTTTCAGGCCGAAGCCGATGGCCCCCACCAGGAGCAGGGTGATGGCGGCCCCCAACACCCCCGCCAGGGATCTGCCGGGGTTGACGTCGGGCCAGTTCTCCTCTTTTTTGGCCTCTTTTTCACCTTCCGGCTTTTTAAAGTCATAGTCCGGCAGGAAGGCGAGCTTCTCCTGGAGCCCGGCCAACACCCCGTGCGCCCCGGCCTTGGGCGCCTCAACCTCCTCCTTGCCGGTGACCCCCTTGATGGCCCACTCCAGCCCGTCCGGGTGGGTGGAGGCGAACCAGGAGAGGAAACCCCCGGTGACCACGGCCAGCGCCACCAGGCCGAGGATGACCGGCTTGAAGGAGCGGGACGGGGCCGACGCCAGTGGAGGCGCCATCTCTATGATTTCCGGCCGGGCCTTCCAGACAAAGGCTACCACCGTGGCGGTGACGAGGCCTTCCACAATGCCGATGGCCAAGTGGATCGGCTGCATCATCAGCAGGAAGGTGGAGAAGGGCAACTCCGAAATACCCGAGAACAACGTTTCCAGCACCACCCCAAACGCCCCCATTTGCAGGCTCAGGATGGCGGCGGCCATGGCCCCCAGCAGAATACGGCCCTGGGTCGGTCGCTTTCCCACCACCTTTTTATAAATAAACGGGTAGGCGATAAAACAGGGGAAAAAGCCGAGATTGAAAATGTTGCACCCCAGGGCCAAGAGCCCGCCGTCGGCGAAGAACAGGGCTTGCACCGTGAGGACGGAGGCCATGGTGAGAAAGGCGGCATAAGGTCCCAGCAGGATGGCGAGAATCATGCCGCCTCCCAGGTGGCCGCTGGAACCGGTGGCCGGAATGGTAAAGTTGATCATTTGGGCCGCAAACACAAAGGCCCCCAGGACCCCCATGAGAGGGAGCTTGCGGTCGTCCATTTCCTGCTTGAGCTTCCTGGCGCTGTACACGGTGAGCCCGGCGGTGGCGGCCCACATCGTCCCGCCCACCGCGGGGGAAATCAAGGCATCTGCCATGTGCATCTGCATATCTCCATAAGATGGTGTTTGGGGGGTCTCTGCCCCCGTCTTCCGAGAAACCTGGCGCCCCGCCGCGGCTTGCCGCGGGACCTTTGCCGAAAAAGGCGCAAAAAAAGCCGCGAACTGCCTGGCGCCTTCAAACGCCCGTGCCTTCGTGGCTTTATTAACATGCTGCTGCGGGTGGCTTCCCGGAGTTCATCCCCGGATTGACGCTTATATACTGCAGGTAAGACGGTTTGTCAAGAATTTTGGTGCCAAATGTGATGATAGTGTATCGTCCCAGGATTATTTTACCAAAGGTTGAAGGTTTTTTCTCCCTCCCCCTTGATCATTGGGGGAGAGGGGAAAAGATGGGACCGATTTAAGGCTTTGCCATCATCAAAAACCCGGCGACCTAACCTACGCCCTCTTCCCCCGTTTCGGGGTGAGGGGGGCGATATATGACGTTAGCGTATTTGTGAAACCCTGTAATAAGGTTAGATCGTTCTTGGTGCGCGGTGCGCACCCGAGGCAAACTAATATTTTCGGGTCAGAGCCTATGATGCATATGCTTGTCCGGATTATCCATGCGGGCGCCCAGGGCGCACACGCAGGTACTCCCCTACGGGGATAAGGTAAATCTCGCCCCGGCAATTTTTCACTTCGCAGGTTCTTTATCTTCCTCGTCTGGATGGTCCGGAGTTTTATGAGGGCCTTCGCAGGTCAGGGTGTCCGTCCGCCAGAGGCGCTGCATACTGGTGCCGGCGCGGCGGTGCTCGCAGGGTTCATGTCCGCAGATGGGGCACTCCGGGTCCATGCAGGGGTCGGCATGGATGAGGATATCCGCCTGCCTTTGAAAATAATCATTGAGGATTATTTCCAGTTGTTTGACCTCAGCGTGGCTGGCTTCCAGGGAAAGGTCTCGGGGCAGAATGAGGTGGAAGTCGATGAAGACGCGGGTGCCGGCCCGGCGGGCCCGGAGTTGGTGGATGTCGATCCACATGGGGCGGCGCTGCTCGGCGATAACCCGACAGATCTCTTCCAAGAGTTCGGGGTCCGATTTGTCCATGAGGCCGGCGGCGGCCTGCCATACCAGCCGGGTCCCGGTGACGAGGATATTGAGGCCCACCAGGATGGCGACGGCGCCGTCCAGCCAGTTCCAGCCGGTAAAATAGACGCCCACCAGGCCCAGGACGACCCCGACGGTGGTGTAGACGTCGGTGAGGACGTGTTTGCCATCGGCGGTGAGGACGATGGATTTGGTGCGCCGGCCCAGCATCACCAGGACCATTCCCAGGATGAGGTTCACCAGGGCGGCGCCCAGGATGAGGAGCAGGCCTTTTTCCAGCCTGGGGATGGCCTGGGGGTGGAGGAGACGGGGCCAGGCTTCGTAGAAAATCACCAGGGCCGCCAAGATGATGAGGGCGCCTTCAAAGCCGGCGGAGAAATACTCGACCTTGCCGTGGCCGTAGGGGTGATCGGGGTCGGGGCTCTTGGCGGCGATGATGATGCTGCCTAAAGCAAAGCCGGCGGCCACCACGTTGATGATGGACTCCAGGGCATCGGAGAGGATGGCGGCAGAGCCGGTGAGATAATAGGCAAGGAACTTGATGGCCATCAACCCCGCGCCGATGAGCAGGGAGGCGGAGATGGCCAGGAGGTGATTTCTGAGGTTAGGGTTTTTTGGAGAGTTCATGGATAGGCATAAAAAATTAATTTCAAAGGTTCGATTATCTCATGAATATACCTTTTCCTTCTTGGCAATCAAGGCCAATATAGCTATTCTTCGAGGAAAAGATGGCGTAGGTTGACTCACGGTCATCTGGTGGATAAAGTTAAGTAAATTTCTTTGATTATATAATCGATCGAGTCAATTCGACGGGGTGAGGATTATGAAAATATCGATAGAGTTATCCCAGGAGCAGGCGCGAATCTTTCAAAGTACGGCCGAACGGCTCGGCTTAAACCCGGAGGAATTGGCCCGGGCTGGCCTGGCTGACATGTTGGGAGTACTGCAGGATGATTTCGAGAAAGCCGCAACATATGTATTGAATAAAAACCAGGAACTCTATCGGCGGCTTAGTTGATGCGCTACTTGACCCTGGGGAAGATTCTCTCTGAAGAATTTTGTAGACTGGTTAGCAGGACATATCCGCAGTTTAATATCTTGAGGCTGGCAGAATGCTACGGTGACGCATCAAAGCAAGCAGCTATTGATGAAAATGGATAAAAATGTTTTCCCGTTCAAAGGTGCCCTTCAAGAAGATTTCCTGGCGATCTTGAGAAGAGAAGGTTTGCAGGTCAAAGTCCTCGTCGGGAAACCAATCCGTCTGCAGCACTAACCCCGAATCCTTTTGCCGGATCATGACGTGGGCTTCGTCGGCGACTTCCAGGGGCCAGGCGAGATAGAGGCTGAAGCTCAAGGAAGCAGGGGTTCGGCTGATGCTGGCCTTTTTGGCCTCCCAGATTTCAATTTGGGTTCGGCAAATCCGGATAACCAATAGAGGGTAATATAGTTGAGGCCGTCAAACATGGGAGCATAGAGCCCTAGGATGCCGGGGCGCTTATGGTGCTTACTTGCACCTGGCACACTTGAGGGCCATCTGGGCCATTTTGCGGCGGACGAAGGCCAGCTGGCCCTGGAGGGGAATCTCCATGGGGCAGAGGTCGTCGCAGGCCATGAGGCCGATGCAGCCGAAGACGCCTTCATCGGTGCCCACGACGTCGAAGTAATGTGCCATGGGGCGCTGGTCCCGGGGGTCGATCATGAAGCGGGCGATGCGGTTCAAGAAGGCGGCGCCCATGAAGTCGGCCCGCATATTGGCGGTGGCGCAGGCGCCGATGCAGCAGCCGCACTCGATGCAGCGCTCGGCGTCGTAGATCGCCTGGGCGGTGGGGTTGTCCATGCGTTCTTCGATGGCCTGGGGGTTGAAGACCTTGTCAGTGTGAATCCAGGCCTCGGTGCGCACGTTGAGATGCCGGAACCAGACGCCGGTGTCCACGGAGAGGTCGCCCACCAGTTTGAAGACCGGCAGGGGCATGACCGTGATCTTGTCCGGCAGGTCCTGAGTCAGGGTTTTGCAGGCCAACCCCGGCCGGCCGTTGATGAGCATGGCGCAGGAGCCGCAGATGGCAGCCCGGCAGACAAAGTCGAACATCAGAGAGGGGTCCATCTCCTCCCGGAGGCGATTCAGGGCGATGAAAAGACTCATGCCCATGGTTTCCTCCAGCTGATACTCCTGCATTCGGGGAGGAATCTCGGGGGTGATGGGGTTGTACCGGAAAATAGAAAAGGTAAGGAGTCGGTCGGCCATTTTAGACTTCCTTTGGTTGATTATCTCGGAGCGGCGCCTAATGCTTGGCGCGGCTCGGAATGACAAGGATTTTATTGTTTGGTGCGCAGGGCGCACCAAACATTGACTTAATCGTTGGCCTCGATGGGCATTTCGCCGTAGCCCCGGGAGCCCGGCGGCAGCTCGGTGATGTTCACCGGTTCGTACTGGAGGTCGGGCATGAGGGCGCCGGGTTTCCAGTAGGCCAGGGTGCGCTTCAGCCAGTTGTCGTCGTCCCGCCGGGGGTAGTCTTCCCGGTAGTGGCTGCCCCGGGATTCGGTGCGCTGGAGGGCGCCGTAGGAGATGCACAGGGCCAGTCGGAGCATACCGGGGAGGCGCAGGGCGGCCAGCAGCTCAGGGTTGGGCCCCAGGCCGCTGGAGCGCAGCCGGACGTTTTGGGCCTGCTCATAAAGGCCCTGAAGGGTGGTGACGGCTTCCTGGAGGTCCTCGGCGGTGCGGAAGATGCCGACGTTATTGAGGAGGGTGTCTTCCATCCGGTGCCGCAGGGCGAAGGCGTCTTCGGTGCCGTTTTTGCGGCTGCGGAGGTC
>JAHIKF010000025.1 GCA_018897875.1 Pseudomonadota bacterium
GCGCTGGTCAACGATGAACAGTCCCGGTTGGTGGGGGTGATCACCGATGGGGATATCCGCCGGGGCCTGCTTGAGGTCATCTCCCTGGACGCACCGGTAAATCTCATTATGAACCGAAATTTCACCTCGGTGGGACCCAGCGCCTCCCGTGAGGAAATCTTGAGGCTGATGAAGCTCAAAGTCCTGCGCCAGATTCCGGTGCTGGATGACCAGGGGCGGGTGGTGGATTTAAAACTCTTGGTGGAAATGATCCAGTTAGCCCCCCGGGATAACTGGGTGATGCTGATGGGCGGGGGTTTGGGGACCAGGTTGCGGCCGTTAACGGACGATTGCCCCAAGCCTCTTCTTAAGGTGGGAAATAAACCCGTGCTGGAAACCATTCTGGAAAACTTCATCGAATACGGGTTTCATAAATTTTACATCTCGGTCAATTACAAGGCCAAGATGATCGAAAACACCTTAGGGGACGGTTCCCGGTGGGACGCGAGTATTCGCTATTTACGCGAGGAGATGCCCTTAGGCACGGCGGGAGCCTTGGGTCTCTTGCCCAAGCGACCCGAACTGCCCCTTATCGTCATGAATGCCGATGTCCTCAGCAAGGTTAATATCCAGCATTTATTGGATTTTCATCAGTGCCACAAGGCTATTGCCACCATGTGCGTTTGGGAATATCATTTTCAAGTTCCGTATGGTGTTGTCAAAACCGACCAGCACCGGTTGATTGGCATCGATGAAAAGCCTCGGCAAAGGTTTTTCGTCAATGCCGGGGTTTACATCCTGGAGCCCGAGGTTCTGGACTTCGTCCCCAAGAACACCTTTTTGGACATGACCAATCTTTTTGAACGACTCATTGACCAAGGCTGTGAGACGGCAGCCTTTCCCATTTGGGAATACTGGGTAGATATTGGCCGCCCGGCTGATCTTGAGCGGGCCAATGGCGAGTTTGGCGGGATCTTTACATGATCCAGGGGAGGTCGATTTTGGCCATCATCCCGGCTCGCGGCGGATCAAAGGGAGTGCCCGGCAAAAATCTCCGGGAAATCGGCGGCAAACCACTCATCGCCTGGGCTATTGAGGCGGGAAAGAAGTCGCAATACATCGATCGACTGATCCTATCTTCGGATGATCCGGAAATTATCTCCATGGCTCGATCCTGGTCCTGTGAAGTGCCCTTTGTGCGGCCGGCCGAACTGGCCCGGGATGAAACGCCGGGCATTGATCCGGTGCTGCATGCTCTAAGGGCGCTACCGGAAAGATACGATTACATCGTGCTGCTGCAGCCCACCTCACCGTTGCGGTCAGCGGAGGATATTGACGGTTGCGTGGAGACCTGCCTGGCCCACCACGCCCCTGCCTGCGTAACCGTGACCGAAGTGGCCCAGAGCCCTTTTTGGATGTACCGGTTGGATACTTCCCGCCATCTGGTGCCCCTCATCGATCAGCAAAGTCTCCCCGCCCGCCGCCAGGATCTCCCGCCAGTCTATATCCTCAACGGCGCGGTGTATGTGGCCCAGACCGCATGGCTGGAACAACAGCGGACGTTTTTGACCGATGAAACGGTGGCTCACATTATGCCCAGGGAGCGGTCCCTGGATGTGGATACGGAGTTGGATCTGAAGATCTGCGAGTCATTAAACCTGGATTATGCCGCAGAAAAAGTCAGAAAATGGTATAAATATATAATATAAGGAGGGAATATTAGCAAATCGGGGGGCTAAAAATGCTCGAAAGTGGTGAAAGCCGGAAAGAGGTGATTCGGCCGGATTTTAACCGAGCCATCAGGATAGATTTCCAGGGCGCCCAGATCACCTCGGACGTTGTTTTTCTCCTGATGCGAGAGATAGATGACCGTTTCAAAATCATCGCCCCCATGGGAGATTGCTTGGAGGAACTAAGGTCGCTTTTTGATCCCCAAAATACCAACAATGAAGAAACTATATATAGTAGGTACGTGAGTCAAGTGCATAGCCCAATAATTGAAATCGTCGGTCCCTGGGAGACGGCATGACGCCTGGCTGCATCACATTTCCAGGAAGCGGCGCGGGTCCACCCCCACGAACGGCGTGGCTTCACTTGCCAAGATGAGCTTTCCCCAATGGCATATTGGTAATCATTCTCTTTTTTTCGTCGTCTAATGACCAAGCCCGGGTATTAGTTTTTGACCACCCAGCTACAAGCTCCTTGGAGGCGAGGCAGCCAACATCCCGTCAATCCTTTTCTTGGTGCGGCGTTGTGGGGATATTAGGACCGCAAGCCCAGTCTGGGCTTGACTTATTGCATCAGGCAGGAATCCTCCCAATCTGCGGCCCCACAGGACAACCGGGTTAACGGCCACATGAATGCATGGCGATTTGCAGAGGTTTGCCAGAGGTCCGGGAGTGGTTCGCTGACCATTTTGCCCCGAGCCGTTTTGCGTGGAACCACCGATGGGGAGAAGCCATGAGGCGGAGTTGGCAGAGATTTATAACTAACGCTTGCTGCAGAAGAGATCCGTTTATATGAAAAGAAAAGCGCCTGAAGTTAATTTAAAGACCAGACTGGCTCGGAATGAACTGACCATCGGCTCCTGGGTCACTTTGGCCCATCCGTTGATCCCCGAGATCCTGGCTCCCGCAGGATTTGACTGGCTGGTGGTGGACATGGAGCACAGCTCCATCGGCCTAACTGAATTGCTGCCCCTGCTTATTTCCATTGAGGCCAATGGCATGGTCCCATTGGTCAGGGTGGGAGAAAATAATCCCAATCTGATTAAACGGATTATGGACGCCGGGGCCCACGGGGTCATCGTCGCCAATGTTTGTAACCGGCGGGAAGCGGAACAGGCGATAGCCGCGGTCAAGTATCCTCCCATGGGGACCAGGGGAGTGGGGCTCTACCGGGCCCAGGGTTACGGCCGAAAATTTGCAGAATACCAGCAATGGTTGGCAGAAGAAAGTATTGTTATCGTGCAGATTGAGCATATCGCGGCGGTCAAAAACCTCGATGAAATTTTCACCAACCCAGCCTTAGACGCGTTTATGGTGGGGCCATACGATCTGTCCGGGTCCTTGGGGAAGCCGGGGGAATTCGACGATCCCCAGGTGGTCCGGGCCTTGGAGGAGATCATGGCCGCAGCCGATAGACATAAGCTCACTGCGGGTTTTCATTCGGTTTTCTCCTCCCCGGCAGAGGCCGTCAAGCGGATAAATCAGGGTTACCGGTTTCTGGCCTTTAGCATGGATTCCATCTTCTTAGGGGATGTAGCGGCGGAGGCCATGGGCGCTCTGAAAAAATTGTTGCCTGGGGAAGTGACGTTATGAAGATCGTTGCGATCATTCCGGCCCGGATGGGGTCCTCGCGCTTTCCGGGCAAACCCCTGGCCCTGATTCATGGCATGCCCATGGTGGGCCATGTTTATTTCCGCACCCGGATGTGTCGCCTCCTGGAGGAGACCTACGTGGCCACCTGTGACCGGGAAATTTTTGACTATATCCATTCCGTGGGGGGAAGGGCGGTGATGACCCTGGACAGTCACGAACGGTGCTCGGACCGCACTGCGGAAGCCATGCTCAAGATTGAAGCAGAGTTGGGCCACCCGGTGGATATTGTGGTGATGGTGCAGGGCGATGAGCCCATGGTGACCCCGGGGATGATCGAAGCCGCGGTGGGTCCCATGTTGCAGGACTCTTCGATCTCGGTGGTCAACTTAATGGCCAGGATCGTCACGCAGGAAGAGTTTGAAGATCCTAATGAAGTCAAGGTGGTGGTGGGGCTGCATGACGAGGCCCTGTATTTTTCCCGGGAGCCGATTCCGTCCAGGAAAAAAGGGGTGTCAGAGGTACCTATGCTCAAGCAGGTGTGTATCATTCCCTTCCGCCGGGATTATTTGCTGAAGTTCAATGCGCTGTCGCCCACTCCCCTGGAGCAGATTGAGTCCGTGGACATGCTCCGGATCATTGAGCATGGCGACCGGGTGCACATGGTGATGACCGACGCCAACACGGTGAGCGTCGATACTCCGGCGGACTTGGAGCGGGCCAGTAATTTGTTACAAGAGGATAAGCTGCCGGCCGTATATTTGAGCAAGCCCGATGGTCAAGCGTCTCCTTCAGGCAAATAAAGGTCGACTTCAGTGGATATTATTGTGGATGCAGCGTGTTTTTATCCCCTCTGCGCCTCGAAAACAGAACCTGGTGGGACAATGTGGATCGCCAGGCCGCGGCCCAGCTGGAAATCCTGGTCTATCGGACCCGCGGGTGTTGATGGTGGCAGTGGCAGAATTGACCCTGGGACTAATTCTCTCCGCCTTGCGCTCCATTGCTTCCCTAAAACCCTTGCCAGAACCGGGCCCTGACGGGAGTGGTGCGTAGTGGCAAGGCTTGGTTCATCAGCTTTAGCCCATTAATAACCCAGAAGTAATTTTTCCCAACGGTCGGAAATGAGTCTGGACACAGGGGAAATTGATGCCCCCCTTTTTGCAACTGAAAGATTTTCTTGCCCCGCCCCCTCTGCCCGCCCTCCTCGCGGTTTTCATGGTGCTGGGGTTGAATAACCTGGGAAGCCGCATAACCCGCCGGTTTTCCCTGGCCTCTCCCCTGCCCCTCCGGGAGGCTGCTGCTTTTGTCTTAGCGTCTGCCCTGGTCGCCACCACGGTTTATGTGCTGGCGCTCTTCGGAGCAGCTTATCTCTGGCTGCTGCGGGTCATGGCCTGGTCGCTGGCGGTGTTGGGACTGTGGGAATTATCGCAGATCAATTGGCCTAGAGTCTTGCAGGTCGTCCACCGCCTCCGCCCAAGGTGGCAGGAACTCCCTTTCTTGGGCAAAGCCGCAGTCCCGCCCTTGCTTATCGCGGGCCTGGGTCTGTTGCTGGCCGCGCTGGGTCCTCCTACCGATGCCGATTCCCTGGATTACCACCTGGGAGTCCCCCTGGACATCCTGCGCCATCACGGCCACTTTCTCCGGCCAGATTGGCTCACGGCGCGCCTCACGGGCCTGGGGGAATCCCTGAACCTGCTGGGTCTGGCCGGCGGCACGGACATCTTTGGGGCAACCCTGCAATTCGCCGGGCTGGTGGCGGTTCTGGCGGGGGTCATGACCCTGGCCAAGACCGACATGGACCGGATCATGGTGGCGGTGGGCATTATGGGCTGTCCAGTGGTAATATTCCTTGTACTTAATCAAAAGCCGCAAATGCTGCCAACGGCCGCCACCGCTATTGCTCTTCTTTTGCTGGCCGAGCGGTTCCGGGCCATGGACGCCAAAACCCTCGTTCTTGCCTTGTCCTGTGTCTTTTTTGCCATCTCCTGCAAGTATTCCTTCATCTTGACGGGCGGCGTGCTGGTGGGGGTGGCCCTGTTGTCGGCATATCGCGCCCGGCTCCTGGGCCTGACGGTGGGCATCGGTCTGGCGGCCTATATGGTTTTGGTTTTTCCGGTCCATTGGCATAATCTAGTTTTCTATGGGGATCCCATTTCTCCGCTCCTGGAGAGATTCAAAACAGTGAGCGACCCCGTGGTTTTGAGATTATCCACCGTTTTAAGGTCCTACTCGGAAGAAACGTTATTCCCCTTTCCTTTCGGATTGTTATTCCCCTCATCCCTGGGCACCCTGTCCATGGTCATGGGCTTTGGACCTCTGTTGTTCTTTGTGGGACTGAAAGAGGCCCGGGCGCACCTGATTCCTAAAGTTCTCATAATCTGCGTCGCTGTGGAAGTGGTCTGCATCCTATCTTTCAGTCAAAACGCTTATTGCCATTGCTCCGAAAATAAGCTATAATTAACTAAATTAATTAGCTAAATGGAGCAATTATTGTGCAACAAGAAAACTTGAGTCTCCTGGCATTTCAAAAAAGGTTTAGGACCGAAAAAGCTTGTCAGA
>JAHIKF010000333.1 GCA_018897875.1 Pseudomonadota bacterium
GAGGAGGAGCTGCAGCCCCAGGTAGATGAGGTCAATGCCCGCCACCGAGATCGTCACTTCCCCCGCCACCACCGCCCCCTTGTTGAGGATGCGGTCCAGGGCCTCGCACAGGGAGCACCGTTCTCTCGCGTCGGGGACGTGTTTCAAGTAATCCTCTTCCCAGGCTAAGGGGGCGGCGGCGGTCCAGACCTCCGGAGCCGGCGGCAGCTGCCGCAGGTCGGCGCCGCACCCGCGGCACACCGCGGCCGTCAGGGGCTCTTTAGATAGACATTGCGGGCAGACCAAGAACGGCATGTTTTTGCTTCTCCCGGGCCGGGGGGCGGTACAAGGTTTGCCCCAACTCCCGCAGACGGTTCACCCCCCGGGGGTCGCCGCCGCGGTAAATCAGGGTTAGGTGCTGGTCAGGAAATGCCTGGCGGAATCTGGCCCTCATCGCCGACTCCCGCCGGTTCAGGGCGGCGCACAGGTGACAATCCGCCGCCGGTGGGGTAGCCTGGTTGAGGAACAGCACCGGCGCCTTTAGCCCCATGCGGTCGCAGGCGGCCAACAGGTCCCGGGTCTCCTGGAAGGCCATCTCGGTAAGGATGGCCACGGCATAAAGCGCCGACCGGCGGGGGTCCCGCCACAGGTCACGGAGGCGCTTCAGACCCTTGGAGAGGCGCACCAGGCGCTGGGACAGATCCGGAAAACTTAAGCTCATTTTGTACTTCAGGAGGAAGCCGAAAAAGGTCTTGAGCCACTGGTCGATGATCTCCGGCAGTTCCAGGAGACGGAGGAGATGGCCGGTGGGGGCCGAGTCCAGGATAAAAAGGTCATAACGGCCCTGGTCCAGCAAATCCATGGCCCGGGTCAGGGCCATAATCTCGTCCAAACCCGGGGGCGCCAGATCCAGCATCCCCTCCAACACCGGGCGGTCAAAGGGCAGGTCCAGATGCTCCAACATGCTTCCCAGCAGTCTCTCCAGCTCTTGCTGGTACTGTCTTTTTAAGGCGGCGAATTCCCCGGGGGCGTCGATCTCCATGGCGGTCAGTCCCGGGCCCAGGCGCACCGGTTTCGGGCCGACCGCTACCTCCAGGCAGGCGGCCAGAGAGTGAGCCGGGTCGGTGGAGAAGAGAAAGATTTCCTTGCCAGTAAAGTCCTGGGACAGGCGCAGAGCGGTGGCGCAGGCCAGGGTGGTCTTGCCCACCCCCCCCTTGCCGGCGAAAATTATCATGGTGAGGTCGGGGGCAGGAAGCCCCGGCGCCCCCTCCACCCGGGGCGGCTGCACCCCCGGCCTCGCCGGGGGCACCGGCCCCGTGGCCTCCAGTTCCCGGACCCCGTCCCAGAAAGCCGCCAGAACTTCCCCCCGCACCTCCTCAGGGTAGAGGGGCACCTCCCAGAAGGAGTAGCCGGCCAGGTCCTCGGCGGTGGAAAAATATCGGCATATCCGCCGCTGCCGTCGCCGCCCCTCGGCGCACACCGGACAGGCGCTGTCAGGAAAAAGCCGGTTGACTATGATCTCCCTGACCGGCATATGCATCTCCCGGAGCTGCCTCAGGAGGGCCAGGGTCTCCCGCAGCACCACTTCCTCCGCCAGCATCACCGGCACAAAGCGGCAACGCTCCCGGTCCCGGAGCAATTTTTCCATTCCCTGCACCGACGCGGACAGATCCAGGAGGAAATGGTCCAGTTCATCGGGCTGATAGGACCGGCTGAACCGTTGTTTCATGAAACGGTGCTTGGCCAGCAGAGCGTCCAGGGCCTTAAGCCAGTGCCGGATCAACTCCGGCATCATTAACAGCCGCAGGGTGTGCCCCGTGGGCGCGGTGTCCACGATGATGGTGGCGTAATCCCCGGCCTCCGCCCAGCGGGAGATCTCCAGCAGTGCCATCAACTCGTCCAGACCGGGCAGGGAGAGGTCCAGGAACCGGCTGATATCCTCGTCGTCCAGGAAGGTGCCCCGGGCGGCGATCTCCCGGAGCTTCTCCCGGTGCTTGGCCTTGAAGGCCTCGAGACATTCCTGGGCGCTAAATTCCAGGACCGTCAGGTTGGCAGGGGGTTGAAAATCGGCGAGGCTGTCGGCCAGGGAGTGGGCCGGGTCAGTGGAGACCAGGAGAAAAGTGTCTGTGGGCCGGGTGCGGGCCAGGCGCAGGGCCGCGGCCGCGGCGCAGGTGGTCTTGCCCACACCCCCTTTGCCGCCGAAGAACAGCAGCCGGAGCCTGGTATCCTGTAAGAAAGTGAGCATGCCCGTGGCCCTCGTGAGTGTCGTGGCCTGAGATATAATGCCGGTCTATGACAGCCCAGGCCGTCTCAGAGGTGGTTAACGGTCTTACCCGCATGAATCTATCCCCGTTTGCTGCGCGCCCGGCCGGTTGACAGCTTTTTGCCCCCGGGCGCTTTTTTCCCGGCTTTCTTCAGTTTTTTCTCCGATACAATGGGAGCGGCGGTTTCCTGAATCCGGTCCAGGTGGTCCAGGAGAGTCTTTTCCTGTGCGTCAAACTCCGCTTCAGTGATCTGCCCGGTTTCCAGCTTCATATAGAGTTCGCTCAACTGCCCGGTGATCCTATCGCCTTCCCCGGCCTGATCCTCCCGGGCTGCGTCGTGGATCTCCTGGAACACCCAGAGAATGCCTTTTATGGGAGACAGCAGCACGTCGTCAATGATAAACATCAGATATTCCTTCCCGGGGTTACAGCTGGAGATCCAGGTCCACAAAATTGTGGGGAGCCTTCACACAGTTTACAGAATAGCACAAATTGGGTGGAAAATCATTTTTCCAGATTTCGGGCATACCGAGGCCTAAGCAACCAGATGCTACCTGGCGCCTAAGAACCCCAGGCCAGCACCGCCCGATAACGATGCGCCAGGGGAAAGCCGAGGCCAAATGGACATACCACCTCCGGGCATGAAAAAGGGCCAGCTGGCAAAAAAATTGGGGGTGGTAAAGAGAAATGAATGGATAGCGACTAAGCTTGCCATGATCGACAATTATCACCTTCCCCGGAAAAATGCCAGGTTTCGTTTCGTTATCTTGCACGGGCATCTGTGGGGAGGAAGATTTTAGATGTCGGTTATAGGGGAACGCCACAGTTAACGGCGGGAATGGCAGGAGTTTTTCGGGCCAATAAGGCTGGAGATGCTCTGGATTTGAAAGGTCTTTGGCTCAGTGATAACCGTCGGATCATAGAAAGCAGTAACCTTGCCTCAGCCCTCCCCGTGGAGGATGAAGACCGCCCAGAAGAAGGGTTGGGGGTATTTGGCTTTGATGGCCTGGCGGGCCAGTTTCAGGGCTTCACTCCGAGGCTTGCCCTCCTTCAGATGGCCATAGAATTCGGTCATGAACTCCACTGCCTCCAGGGAGGCCACTTCCCAGAGACTCACCAACACGCTCTGGGCTCCGGCGTGCTGGAAGGCCCGGGAAAAATTCACCACCCCCTCGCCCTCCATAACCTTCCCTCGGCCGGTAAGGCAGGCGGACAGGGCCACCATCTCGGCATTGAGCTTTAACCCTAACACCTTGCTCAGCGTGAGGAAGCCGTTGTCCGGGCCTTCATTCCCCACTTGGCCGAGGAGCAGGAACGGTTCCCGGATGCCCTGAACCCTCCCGGGGAGGTCGGCGTGGGTGGCGAAATGGAGGTAGCGATATTCTTGTAGGGGGGATTGCCTGAGGCTGGCCTCATTGGCCTTGAGGTCTAAGAGCACGTCCGGGGGCCGGGGCTCAACCGCAAAAAGCCTGGCGATGGCCAGGACCTCATCTTCGGTTTCCGGGAGGGGCGGATACACCAGTTCTGCGCCAGTTTTGCCGTCCCGGGTGGTTTTCCCCCAGTCCTGGCTGGCGGCCAAGGCCCGGAAGGCCGCCGGTTGCGCTCCCCGCACCCCGGTCGCCGGAGGCTGTCCCGGAGGTGGCTTAGGCGCCCAGCGGGGGTCCTGAGGGCTAAACACCGGGTTTCCCAGAGCAAACAAGGGCCGCCCGGCCCGGTGCTCCTTAAGGCGCCGCCTCAGAGCCATGATCGCGGCGGACTGGTAGTAGCTCAGGGTGTATCGGTCCCCGACGAAAACGCTGTCCTTAAGGCCCGTCCCGGACTTAAGCACCAGGGCCTCAAAAGGCAAGAGCCCCAGGATGCCATCCGGGACGATAATCACCCGGTCGTTTTCCTTGACTTCTCCCAGGGGCTGGGCCAAAAGCAGGGTGTACAATTCCTGAGCCTGCCGCAGGGAAAACCGGTCAGGCTCCTGGTTGACGAGGGGCTCCATGAAGGCCTTGACCTTGGTCTCCAGTTCCTCCCGGCCTTGGGGAATCTTGACCAGGTGCTTGACCCCGCCCTTACGGACCACGAAGACGAAGCTTGCGGTATCCCCCAGGGCAAACTCCAGGAGCACCTCGTTGTCCTTCAGGGGCAGGTCGGCCGCAGGCAGGGGCTGGGGATAGTGGAGCGCGGCGTAGACCGGATAGCGCTGCCGCAGTTCCAGCACCAGGGTCTTGAGCTCCGCAGTCAGGAGCGCCTTTTTGTCCTCCACCGCTTTTACAGATGCTTCCCCGCCCTTCAAGGCCTTCTCCTGCTGGGCCTGGAGCGCCGCCAGCCGGTTCAACAGACTTTCCTCCTGCTGGCGCAGCTCCGCCGGAATTTCCGTGCGGCTTTGCTGCCGGGCCCCCTGGGCCATGGCCTCCAGGAGAGCCCGTCCCTTGGTGCTTTCGGCAAAGTAAAAGGCCGCGGCTCCGGCCCCAGGTCCATACTCCCGGAGTGCCGGCGGCAGGGCCTCCTGTTTAAGGGACATCTCCCCGAGCACGCTCACCAGCCCCCGGTAGGGCCGCACATAGCCGCCGTAGATGCCGCCCTGGAAGAAGCCGGCCCGTTCTCCCGGTGCCCGGCGGCGCAGGTCCTCCACCCCCTCCACCGCTTGCCGCAAGTCCAGGGCCGCCTCCCCCAGCCGCCCCTCCCCCGCCAGGGCCAGGCCCCGCTGGGTATAGTACTGCACCTGTTTGGTCGGCAACTCCCGCCAGGTGGGGGTCTTGGCTTGCAAGAGCTTCAGGGCTTTCCCCGGTTGGCCCCGGGCCAGGTCGAGTTCCACCAGGCCACCGGTAGATCGGCCCCGCCGGAAATACGCCTCCGCAGTTTGATAGTCTTTCCGGGCCAGATACAGAGCCCCCAGATTGCTGATGGCGACGACGGCATGGGGGTGCTCCGGGCCTAAAGATTTCTCGATGATCTTGATGGTTCGCTGGTACAGGGGCAGGGCCTGCTCGTAGGCGCCCATGACCTGATACAGGATGGCCAGGTTGTTGAGGCTGTTGGCGGTGTCGGTGTGCGTCGGCCCCAGGACCTTTTCCCTGATCGCCAGGGCGCGCCGGTACAGGGGCAAGGCCTGGTCATACGCGCCCATAGCCTTGTAGAGCCCGCCCAGGTTGTTGAGGCTGCTGGCGGTGTCAGGGTGCTCCGGGCCCAAAACCTTTTCATATATTTTCAGAGCCCGCTGTTGCAGAGGCAGGGCCTGGTCATAGGCGCCCAAATATTCGTAAAGCACGGCCAGGTTGGTGAGGCTGATGGCGGTGCGCGGGTGCTCCGGCCCCAGGGCCTTTTCCTTGATCTTCAAGGCCTGCTGGTACAGGGGCAAGGCCTGGTCATAGGCGCCCATGGCTTGATGCAGCCTGGCCAGGTTGTTGAGCCCGGTGGCGGTCTCAGGATGTTCCGGGCCCAAGGCCTTTTCATAGATGCCTAAGGCCCGCTGGTACAAGCGCAGGGCCTGGTCATAGGCGCCCAGAGTCTCATACATCCCGGCCAGATTGTTGAGTCCGGATGCGGTATCGGGGTGTTCCGGCCCCAGGGCCTTTTCCCTGATCTTGAGAGCCCGCTGGTACAGGGGCAAGGCCTGGTCGTATGCGCCCATAGCCTCATGTAGTTCGGCCAGATTGTTGAGGCTGACGGCGGTGTCCCGGTGTTCCGGCCCCAGGGTCTTTTCCCTGATTTTGAGAGCCCGCTGGTACAGGGGCAAAGCCCGGTCGTAAGCGCCCAGACTCCTGTACTGCAGGGCCAGGTTGTTGAGGCTGATGGCGGTGCGCGGGTGCTCCGGTCCCAGGGCTTTTTCCATGATCTGCAAGGCCCGCTGGTGCAGGGGCACAGCCTTGTCGTAGGCGCCCTGATCCTCATACAGCCCGGCCAGGTTGCTGAGGCTGGTGGCGGTGGCGGGGTGCTCCGGGCCCAGGACTTTTTCCCGGATCTTGAGGGCTCGCTGGAACAGAGGCAAGGCCTGGTCATACGCTCCCTTACTGTGATAGAGCATGGCCAGGTTGTTGAGGCTGACGCTGGTGTCGGGATGCTCCGGTCCCAGGGCCTTTTCCCTGATCTTCAGGGCTCGCTGGTAGAGGGGCAGGGCCTGGTCATAGTTGGCCATGGCCCAATAGAGCGCGGCCAGATTGTTGAGGCTGGCGGCAGTGTCGGGGTGTTCGGTCCCCAGGGCCTTTTCTCTGATCTTCAGGGTTCGCTGATAGAGGGGCAGGGCCTTGTCAAAGGCCCCCATAGCCTGATACAGGGCTGCCAGGTTGTTGATGCTGACGGCGATGTCGGGATGCTCCGGTCCCAGGACCGTTTCATTAATTTCCAGGGCCCGTTGTTGCAGCGGTAGGGCCTCTTGATAGCGTCCGGCCTGATATAACTCCACTGCTTGTTGGCTTAACCTCTGGGCTTCCTGCTGGGGAGTTCCTTCGCCGCCCGCCGCCCCCGCGGACAGGGCACCCAGACAGAGCACCACCAGGAACAGCCGGACGCTTCGCATGACGGGCCTCCCTGTCTCACCGGTTTGGGGCCAACGACGCCCGAGGGCTCAGGAGCACGGGCATCGTGCCACAAGCCGCTTAAACTTGGCAATCACCATCTCCGGGGTGACGGTCAGCCGGTAGGGCTCCCCCGTCAGCTACCGTCTCAGCCAAACTGGCAGTCCAAGCGGTGACGGGGTGTTCCATCCTTAATCTGGTCATGGCAACTCCCCGCTGACTAAAGATATCCGAGATTATGCCGCAGCCTTGGCCACCACGGTCAAAAAATGATTTTGGAACGTCCCAATTCGGGTTCAATCCCCAGAAAGTCTCTCCTGTTTCGGCCAAATCATCTTCAGGGAGACAGAATAGCACAAATTCTCCTCAAAATTTCTTTTTTTCCCCAAGTTATTGCCATTCCATCCCCTTGCTTCAGACAAGGCAACCTATGATGGGCTCCAAGCCAGGGCCGCCCGGTAATGGTGGGTCAGGGGAAAAGCCGATACGAAATAAAAAGTAAAGGGAAGAATAGCGGCGTCGAGTAGCGTGGGGGAATCTCACCCCCACGCCCTCCCAAATATTTTCCCAACTTTTTCTGAAACACCATGGAATGCCGGGGAGGATTTTTTTTTAAGTTCGATGCCTTTGTTAGCTTGCCACTATCGACACTTATCACCTTCCCCGGGAAAATGCCACCTTTCGTTTCGTTATCTTGCAC
>JAHIKF010000026.1 GCA_018897875.1 Pseudomonadota bacterium
CCTCAACCGTGGGAGCTTCTTTCAGCCAAGACAACAATTCTTCCGGCGTCAGCCAAGATTCGATCTGGGCAGGTTTGCGCATCTTTTTTAGCCCCTGCCCAATATACCATTACTCTACGTTTGATGTCAAATTGGTATGAAAAGGCAGGAATCCTCCAGGGCCAGGACGAACCGGAGGGGATCATATTTCACGACATCCGGCGTACCGTCAAAACCAATATGCTAAGCGCTGGAATTGATAAGGTGTATCGCGATATGATCTTAGGCCACAGCCTTCGAGGGATGGACGTTCATTACATGTCCCCCTCAGAGGATGATCTCCACCGGGCCATGGCCCGTTATACCGAGTGGTTAGATAGCCAGTTAATTTTGCAAAGTGTTGACCATTCTGTTGACCAGAAGCCAAAAAAGGGTTAGCCAAAATCGGCTAACCCCTTGAATTTACTGGCGCGCCCGGAGGGATTTGAACCCCCGACACTCGGATTCGTAGTCCGATGCTCTATCCGGACTGAGCTACGGGCGCGTGGTTGGTGGCTGCGTTGACGATTTGGTTCTAATCTTTTATTTTATACCCCTTGATCGCACAAAGGTCAACTGATTATCCCCGGGAAACGGGTTGCCACCGGGGTGCAGAGCCTGGGTCCGAGACCTTCCGGGCCGAGCCAGGCCTGAGCTGTGGACTCACCGGTAAATTATGAAAACCTGTTATTTGCTGGTGGCACAGCCTTTCCAGGCTGTGCGCGACTAACTTGCTTCCTTAACACAGGCTGGAAAGCCTGTGCCACCAATTTAAAGAACTTTTCAAGGCAGTTCCTCATGGGCCTTTGGGCCACCCGCAAATCATGAAAAGTCGGCGGGGCGGGCCTCCGTGCCCGACGTGGCCATAAACTAATGGTGCGTAGGACGCACCCTACGGAAGACTTTTCAGACCAGAGAACCAGGCTCGGTCTTTTTCCCGGGCCCCCGACGCCGCACCGGTAAGTCAACCATCTTATCTGGAGTTGGAGGTGGAGGTGAGTTTAAAACAGGCTGGACGGGTCAATATCCAGGCTGAGGCTGAGGCGGGAGCGGGGCGGGGGGGTCCAGGCCCGGCGCAGGTGCTGGACCAGGTGCACCAGAGGCGCCCGGCCGTAGCTCTTAATCAGGATTTGCCAGCGAAACCGGCCCTGGAGGCGGGTGAGACCCGCTGGGGCCGGCCCCAGAATCCGCACCCGGGAGCGCAGGTCGGCATCCTTGGTCCGCAGGTTTTCCAGGATCGCCGCCAGGCGCCGGGCCTCCCGGGCCACGGGCGCCTCAATGGGGCCGCTCAGGCGCACCAGGGCCAGGCGGGTAAAGGGGGGATAACCCAGTTGCCGCCTGGTCTCCAACTCTTGCTTAAAAAAGCTGTCGTAATCCTGGGATTGCACCGTCTTAAAGACATAGTGGTCCGGCTGGTAGGTCTGAATCAGCACCGTGCCCTTGGCGGCGCCCCGGCCGGCCCGCCCGGCCACCTGGGACAGGAGCTGGAAGGTGCGCTCCCCGGCATGATACTCCGGGAAGAAGAGGCTGAGGTCCGCGGCGATGACCCCCACCAGCGTGACCTGGGGAAAATGGTGGCCCTTGGTGATCATCTGGGTGCCCACCAGGAAGTCCAGGTCCCCGGCGGCAAAGGCTTGCAAAACCTTGAGGGCCCGGCCGCTATTCGGGGCCGTATCCCGGTCCAGGCGGGCCACCCGGGCGGTGGGGAAAAGCCGGCTCACCTCCGAGGCCACCTTTTCGGTGCCGACCCCGTAGCGTTTGATGGCGGTGGATTGGCAATGGGGACACTGCTCCGGCACCGCCTCGGTATAGCCGCAGTAATGGCAGACCAGGCGGTCCTGGTCCTGGTGAAGGGTCAGGGCCACGCTGCAATGACGGCACTGGAACACCTGGCCGCAAAAGAGGCAGAACACGGCCCGGGAGTACCCCCGGCGATTGAGGAACAGCAAAGCCTGTTCCCCCCGGCGGAGCACCTCTTCCAGGGCGCCCTGAAGCGGCCGGGAAATCACCTTGAGACTCTTGTCGCCCCGCTGGGTCCGTAAGTCCACCAACTGGATTTCCGGCAGGGTCTGGGGAGTGACCCGGCGGTCGAGTTTAAGATAGCGATATTTGCCTTCCCGGGCATAATGGCAGGAGGTCACCTGGGGGGTGGCGGAGACCAGGACCACCGCGGCGGTTGCCTGCTTGCCCCGGTAGAGGGCCACATCCCGGGCCTGGTAGAGGAGGCCGCCCTCTTGCTTGTAGGAGGGGTCGTGTTCTTCATCCACTACCACCAACCCCAGGCGGGGCAAGGGGGCAAACACGGCGGAGCGGGCCCCCACCACAATATCCACTTCTCCCACCATGATGCGGCGCCATTGATCCACCCGAAAGGCCTCGGACAGGCCGCTGTGGAGCAGGGCGACCCGGGAGCCGAAGCGCCGCCTGAAGGCCTGGCCCACGGGGTGGGTCAGGGCGATCTCCGGCACCAGGACCAGGACCTGGCGTCCCCGGGCCAGGGCATGGGCGGCGGCGCTCACATAAACCTCGGTTTTGCCGCTGGCCGTGACGCCGTGGAGGAGGAACGGGGTGAACTCGCTGGCGTTAATTCCGGCGACGATGCTCGCCAGGGCCTGTTCCTGGTCGGGCACCAGGGTGAGGTTTTCGGTATCCTCTGTAAGGGCAAAAGACGCATCAGCCTCGTGGGTCCGGAGACGGGTGCGGTCCTCGAGCCCGATCAAGCCCCGGGCGGCCAGGCGCCGCAGGCTGTCGTGGCAGGCGGGGAAGCGGGGCTTAAGATCTTTCACCGGGGTGGGGCCGGCTTCCTTAAGGAAAGTAAGTATCGCTTGGGATTTGGGGCCCAGACGCCGAGGGGCGGCCGCGGCATCCGGTTGTTCTACCGGGTAGGCCCAGAGTTCCCGGCGCGGGTTGGCGGCCGGCGCCCCCCCGGGGATGAGGAAACTCAACGCCTCCCCCAGGGGATACTGATAGTAATCCGCCACCCAGCGGAACAGGTCCACCAGCTCCGGGCCGAACCGGGGTATGGGGTCGAGGACCTCCCGGATGTTGCGGAGCCTTCCGGGAGGGGTCTCGCCGGTTGGGCCCAGGAGATATCCCGTTACCTGACGGCGGCCCACCGGCACCCGGACCAGGCTGCCCACCTGGGCCGCGGGCGTAAGGCCCGGCGGGGCGCGATAGGTCAGGGTGTGGGCCAGGGGCAGAGCTACGGCCACCTCCCAGAGATCGGCAAGGTCTGGATGAGTCGTATTCGGGTCGGGGGATACCGGCATAAGACTTCATTATAGGTCAAAAATCAGATTAATACTCCTTCGTTTGCAAGCCGAAGATTTCGGCATAGGCCGCGGTCACGGCACAAAACGACAGGGGAATTGTCACCAGGAGGCCCACACCCAGAGCAATGGCGCCAGCCAGATTAAGCAGGGCCAAGAGGAGCATGAAAGCAAAATAACCGAACCACCGGGGGTTGACGGTGAGGCGGCTCAGCTCCATGGCCGGCCAGAAGTCCAGACCGCGATCAACCACCAGGTACGAGGCAAAGAGATAGGCCACGGCCAGATAAACCCCTGGGATAATCAACAGCAGCGTCCCGATGCTGATAAATACGCCGGCTACCACGGAAAGCAGCACCAGCGGCAACAAGTACTGAAACCCGGTGAAAAAGTCGCTAAATTCAGGGGGTTGCCCGTGCAGCAGTTTGACGCTGACGATAAAGTTGCCCATGAGCAGCGGGGTGCTGATGACCGCCGCCGCCACCACGCCCACGTAGGGAATGGCGTTCAATGCCACTTGGATGACGAAATAAAGGAGACAGAAGCCCACAAATCCGCCGGGGTATTGTTTGAACAAACCCCAGCCGGTCTTAAGGTAGTCTCCCAGGGGCAATGATTCCGGCGTCCGGGCTGGGGACGGCTCTAAGAGCGGCGGCGGGGAATCCGTGGGCTGCCCGCAGGCGGGGCAGTGTGATTCGGACCCGGTCAATTGATTGCCGCACTCGGGGCAGTATGGCATAATCTGTTCTCCTTACGTGGATGGCCAGAGAAATCTGGCGAAAAAGTTTATCATTGCCGATGGGCATGTTATCAATTAGTGTCTCACTTGGCAAACAGTCTCTTAAAGATGCGGCCTGACCGCCCGGCAGCCGGGGGTCAGTCCCGGGAGTGAACCATGCAATTTATCACCGTGGCCTTATCGGAGTTTATCGGCACCATCACCTTGAATCATGACCGGAAGCGCAATGCCCTGGGCCGGGGACTGATCCATGAGGTGATCAAAGCCTTGAACGACCTGGTCTACCAACGGGCCCGGGTGATTGTGCTCCGGGCCAAGGCCGGCGCCAAGGTCTGGTCCGCGGGCTATGACGTCAGGGAATTTCCCCAGCCCGGCCGGGACCCCCTGACCTTCAACGATCCCCTGGAGCAGGCCATCCGGGCCATCCAGCGCTGTCCGGCCCCGGTCATCGGCATGCTGGAGGGCAGCGTCTGGGGCGGGGCGTGTGAGTTGGCCTTTGTCTGCGACATCCTGATCGGCACGGCGACCACCTCTTTTGCCATTACCCCGGCGCGGCTGGGGATACCCTATAATCTCACCGGTATCCTCCACGTCCTCAACAAAATCGGCACGTCCCTGGCCCGGGAGATGTTCTGCACCGCCCAGCCGGTGACCGCCGAGAGGGCCGCACGCCTCGGCGTCCTCAATCACCTGGTGCCCGAGGCGGAACTGGAGGATTTTACCTACGCCATGGCGGCCCAAATCGCCCAGAATTCCCCCATCAGCATTTCGGTCATGAAAGAGCAGTTGCAGATTTTAGGGAACGCCCTGCCGCTGTCCCCCGAGGCCTTTGAGCGCATCCAGAGCCTGCGCCGCCTGGTCTACGACAGCAAGGATTACCTGGAAGGGCAACAGGCCTTTCTGGAGAAGCGGCCGCCGGTGTTTAAGGGGGAGTGATGAGTTTCGAGTTTTGAGGTTTTAAGGTTGGTGGGCCAGGCCTCCGTGCCTGCCCGGAGTGGAGGTAACAGGCGGGCGCAGAGGCCCGCCCCACTATTCCTGGTTCCCAAGCTCCTGCTTGGGAATCCCCCTTGACGCAATTAATAATCTTACCGCGTCTGTCAAATTCTCTCTGGCCTCTGCCAAAGTTCGGCCTTGAGTGTTGGCTCCAGGCAGTTCCTCCAGATAACCGATCCACCAATCGCCATCTTGCTCAAAAACTGCGGTAAATTTCTCCATCGGCTATCTCCTGTGGCGTTGGGAAGCAGTTGCATGGCGGGCAGTGCCCGCCCTACATTTCTCGTTCCCAAGTACAACTTGGGAACGAGAAAAGCTTACCCCTTCCGGCTCTTGAACTGGCGCACCTGGTACATAAACGCCTCCAGGCGCGTCCGGGTGTGGGTTTGTTCCTGGCCGTCGTAGGCCAGGTTGAGGAAGGGGATGTTGTCGTGGCGCTCCCGGAAGAGTTTGAACAGGGAGTTGACTACGGTGCCCGGCATGCAGGTGAAGGGCATGATGTTCACCAGGCCGCAGGCCCCCTTGCGCACGAAGTCATGGGACTTGCCCATGCTCAAGATGGCCTCCCCTTCGAAGGATGGGTGCAGGTAGTCCTTGGCCATCTCCAGGGTTTCGGGGATGGTGGGTTCCGTCAGGTTCTTGATGCTGCCGTGGAAGATCTCCTCCAGCCGGTGCTCGTCCTTTTTCTGGACCCGCTCTTCCAGGCAGACCGTCAGGAGTTCCCGGAACCGCCGGTTGGCCAGGGCCGAAGCCTTGGAACTGTGGGTGACGTAGAGGAGCCACTCGCCGATGGGCGGCATCCAGACTTCGCCGCCTAAGGCCTCGATCTCCCGCACCGCGTTCTCGTTGGAGAACTGGTTGGCCCGGGTGTAGATTTCCCCCACCACCCCCACCACGGGCTTGCCGCCGTTGAGGCTCAGGGAGACGTCGTCGAAGGTGCGCCGGGCCTCCTTGAGGGCTCCGGTCAGGTTCCCCCGGTTCCGCAAGGCATCGAAGACCTGGTGGAGATAGTGGTCGTAGATCTTGTCGGACTCGCCGGGGATGGACTCATAAGGCCGGGTCTCCCGGAGCTTTTTTTCCAGGAGATCGATGGCTACTATGCCGTTCCAGGCTACCCGGGAGAAGTCGCCGCCCACCATCCCCACTTCCTTGTACATGTTTTCGTTCTGATCCGGGGAGTAGACCGGTACCTGGGGATACCCCAGGTCATCCAGCACCATGCGGTGGAAGCGGTGGTACTGGCCGAAGCGGCAGGGGCCGTCGGCCGAGGGCATGAAGAAGGCGCTCGTCTCCGGGTTGAAGTCCGGGCGCTGCAACAGTTTGGCCAGATCGCCGGTGGTGAGGATGAGGGGGTAGCATTCCTTGCCCGAGGTGAGGCGGCGGCCCAGTTCCAGGGTCTCTTCGTCCGAGGGCGGCAGGGCCTCGGCGTCGCCGCCGCAGGCCTGGAACGCCGCCACTATGGCCAGGGCCTGGTCGGTCATGGGGGGCAGATATATCTTGCGCTTGAGATTGCCGGTGACCCGGTAGCGGTAAGGCGACAGCCGCTCCGGGGCCGGTTCCACCGTGACGTTCTTCAGGCTGTCCAGGAAGGCCTCCAGCCGGGTGATGGCCCCCACGTCGGAGGAGTGCTCGTCAATCTCGATCTCCAGGTACGGCTTGCCCCGCATCCGGTCCTTGAAGAAGTGCTGGATGAAGGAGTCGGGGCCGCAGCCGAAATTGGTGATATAAATGCCATAAAGCCGGGGGTCTTTACGGATCAGTTCCGCCACCCCCAGGATTTTCTGCCCGAAACGCCAGTACATGGGCTTGATTTCGTCCAAATGGTCCACCTGGTCCACTGGCAAAAAGTCCATGGGCAGGGCCAGCACCCCCAACTGCCGCAGTTTCCGGTGCAGGTTGAGGTTCATGCCGGGGTCCAGGGCGTTGTAAGGGCGGCCGATGAGGACCATGAGGCGGCCGTTGGGCGGCAGGGATTCCAGGACCTCCCGGCCCCGGGCGGTGAGGCGTTGGTAGTAGGCCTGCTGGGCCGCCTGGGCCCGGCGCATGGCCCGGTTCACCCGGAAGGCGCCGATTCCCAGCATCAGGCCCACATCCCGCAGGCCCTGGCGCAGGCGGCGGTCGCCCCGGCCGAAATAGAGCACCGGGGCCAGCATTTTGGCGCCGAAGTCGGCAAACTCGATGGCGGTGGGCACGGTGTAGGGCAGGGATTGGACCATGGGACAGACTACGCCGCTGCCGATCTCGGGGTGCGGGTGAGGCAGGTCGATGATGCTGGGCAGGAAGATGCGCTTGACCCCGGCCTTTAAGAGGGCCAGGATGTGGCCGTGGGCCACCTTTACCGGGTAGCAGGGCTCCGCCGCCATGGCCTCGGTCCCCTGGTTGATCACCTTCTTGTTGGTCTTGGGTGAGTAGACCACCGTGAAGCCCAGGTCCTCAAAGAAGGTCCGGAAGAAGGGGGCGAGTTCCTGGAAGAACATGGTCCGGGGGATACCGATGGGGCCGCGTTTGCCTTCCCTGGGGGGTTCTTCGCCATAGAGGAGGTTTTCCCGCTCCAGGAGCAGGTCCGGCAGATCGTGCTGCTTCTGGACTTTGCCCACTTCGTATTTTTCGCAGCGGCTGCCGTAGAACAGGGGTTTTTCCCCTTCGATCTTCACCTGGCGAATCTCGCAGCTGTTAGGGCAGCCGTTGCATTCAAAGGAAGTAACCTCGTAGTGCCGGTCGGCCAGGTCGAACCCCTTGAACTGGGAGGTCTCCCAGTCCCGTTCCCGCATGGCCAGAAGCGCGGCGCCTATGGCCCCGGTGACGTCGTGGTGGGGCGGCACGGTGATCTTCTTGCCGCACACCTGCTGAAACGCGGCAACGATGCCCTGGTTGGCGGCGGTGGCCCCCTGGTAGAAAATGTGGTTGCCGATGGGCCGGTCTTCCGCCACCTTATTGAGGTAGTTCTGGACGATGGAATACGACAGGCCGGCCACCAGGTCTTCTTTGGCCGCGCCCCGCTGCTGGTGGTGCACCAGGTCGGACTCCATGAACACGGTGCAGCGCTCGCCCAGGCGCACCGGGTTCTTGCCGGCCAGGGCCAGGTCGCCGAACTCGCCCCTAATGGAGATGCCCAGTTTTTCGGCCTGCTCCTCCAGGTAGGAACCGGTGCCCGCGGCGCACACCTTGTTCATCATGAAGTCCACGATGGCGCCGTGGGACAGGCTGATGAACTTGGAGTCCTGGCCGCCGATCTCGAAAATGGTGTCCACCTCGGGGTCGATGGCTGCGGCCGCAGTGGCCTGGGCGGTGATTTCGTTCCTCACCAAGTCGGCGCCGATAAAATCCCCGGTGAGATAGCGCCCCGAACCGGTAGTGGCAGCGCCCATGATCCGGATGCGGTCCTGCAATCTGGCGCCCACCCGGCGCAGGCCTTCGGTGATGGCCTCCAGCGGCCGGCCCGCGGTCATGAGGTATTCCCGGGCCAGCACCCGCATCTCGGAGTCGATGACCACCACGTTGGTGCTGATGGAGCCCACGTCGACGCCCAGGTAGCCTTCCACCACCGAGCCGTCCGAAGGCAGGTCGATCACCTGGTAGTCCTCCGGACCCAACGCCTTGGGCGGGGTAAGCCGCGGCAGGCGCCGGGATTGGTCCTCGTCCTTCAGCAGGTGTTCTCTGAGGGGGTTCAGGTCCAGGTGGAAATCAACCGGCGGGTTTTCCCGGGCCACCAGCACCGCGCCCACAGCCCCCAGGGCGCAGAAGTGCGGCGGAATGATGAGCCCGGCCTCGTCCAGGCCGAAGACCTGCCGGAAGGCCTGGCGCACCCCCAGGTTGTGGGCCACGCCCCCTTGAAAGGCTATGGGCGGGGCAAAGCTCTTGCCCTTGGCGATATTGCTCTTTAAGTTGCGGGCCATGGCCTGGCAGAGGCCGGCGATGATCTCGTAATCCGGAGTGGCGCCCTGCTGCAGGTGGATCATGTCGGTCTTGGCAAAGACGCTGCAGCGCCCGGCCACCCGGGGCGGGGTGGTGGATTTCAAGGCCAGTTCGCTGAAGGCCTCGATGCTATAGCCCAACCGGTGCGCCTGCTGGTCCAGGAAGGAGCCGGTGCCCGCGGCGCACATGGTGTTCATGGCGAAATCCTCGATGATCAGGTGGCCGTCTTCCTCCGCCACCATGATCATCTTGGCGTCTTCGCCCCCCATGTCGATGATGGTGCGGGCCTGGGGCGCAAAATGGTGCGTCCCCCGCCCCTGGGCGATGACTTCATTGATGAACCGGCCGCCTAAGATATCCGCCAGGCGCTGGCCCCCCATGCCGGTGCAGGCCACCAGCCGGCACTGCGTCAGCGGCAATTCCAGGAACTCCAGGAGGGTTAAAGCCGTGCGGGATGGCGCCCCTATGTGGCGGCGGTAAACCTCTTTGACCACCTCCCCGGCGGGATTGATGATCACCAGGTTGACGCTTACTGAGCCGACATCCAGCCCCACGTCGAATTTGCCTTGCATATTCCGTATCCCCCAAATTGCGGATCGAAAGCCTTTGTAGGTTGCTGCTTCTATATAAATAGATATTTATTATTTACTATAGACCTAAATTGAGCGATACCAATTGGAAAGTTCAAAAATCAAGACTTGCAAGTATCCAACAAGACCATTTTTAGGGGAAAGCTCTCGAAAAAGTCCCTTTGAGGTTAAAACGCAGTCAGAAAAGCGTAAAGATTATCAC
>JAHIKF010000027.1 GCA_018897875.1 Pseudomonadota bacterium
ATCACCGCCGGCATTGCCCGGAAGCCGGGGATGAGCCGGGAAGATCTGATCAATACCAACAAAAACATCGTGGCCATGGTGACCAAGGAAGTCATGGCTAAATCGCCCGACGCTTTCCTGATCATCGTCAGCAACCCGCTGGACGCCATGTGCTACGTGGCCAAAAAGGTGAGCGGCCTGCCCCGGGAGCGGGTCATGGGTATGGCGGGCATCCTGGACACCGGACGTTTCCGCTGCTTCATCGCCATGGAATTGGGCGTGGCGGTGGAGGAGATTCAGGCCATGGTCCTGGGAGGCCACGGCGACGACATGGTGCCCGTGGTCAGCGCCACCAACATCTCGGGGGTGCCTCTCACCGCCCTGTTGGCCCCGGAGCGCATCGCCGCCCTGGTGGAGCGCACCCGCAAAGGCGGAGGGGAAATCGTGGCTCTGCTCAAGACCGGTTCGGCTTATTACGCCCCTGCGGCGGCGGCGGTGCAGATGGCCGAGTCCATTCTCAAGGACCAGAAACGCCTGGTGCCGGTGTCAACCTATCTGGATGGAGAGTACGGCTTGAAGGATCTTTACTTCGGGGTGCCGGTGATCTTGGGAGCCGGGGGCATCGAAAAAATCCTGATCTTGAAACTGAGCCAGGAAGAAGAGGTTATGCTGCAGAAATCCGCCGCGGCGGTGGCCAATACCCGGGATGAGTTGAAGATGTAAGGTGAACAAGGGGGAGGGCGGTGGGGGTCCCACCTGCACCCTCCCCCATCCGGCCGGCGTGCTGCCCGGTTTACCCGCCCTTACTGAAGAATTCTGTGAGCTTGATAATCGCCGGCCCCAAGATAACTACCATGATGGCCGGAAAAATGAAGAGCAGCATCGGGAAAAGCAGTTTGACCGGGGTCTGGTTGGCCAGGGTTTCCAGTCTCTGACGCCGCTCGTTTCGTGTATAATCCGATTGAGTTTTGAGGGCCTGAGCGATACTGGTCCCGAAGCGATCGCTCTGGATGAGGATATTACACAGGGAGATCAACTCTTCCACCCCGGTCCGTTCCCCCAGGTTCTTCAGGGCCTGCTGCCGCTCCAGCCCGGCCATGATCTCCAGGTTCACCAGCAGCAATTCCTGGGACATGATGGGACTGCTTTCCTGCATATCCTCCGCCACCCGCTTGATAGCGGCGTCCAACCCCTGGCCGGCTTCGACACAGACCACCAGCAGGTCCAGGGCATCGGGCAGCGCCTCCCTTATTTTTTGCTGGCGGGAACTTATCACGCGGTTCAGAAGGAAATTCGGGAGAAAATATGCCAAGATACAAAGGCTGAAGGCTATCACCATCAAGGTGCGCTGGCTGGCGTCCCCCCACAATATGAATAAGACCAATATCGGCAGGACCAGCAGTCCCCCCAGTTTGACCCCGAGAAACAGGGGGATGCCCCGTTCAGTGTAAATTCCGGCCTGGATGAGCTTTGCTTGGAGTTTTTTAAATGTTTGGCCGCCTTTGGTCAGATCGAGTTTCTTTTCAAGCGTTTCGGACAGCTTGGCGCTTAAGAAGACAGGTTCGCCTGCCATTTGGGGCCGCATTAAATCGGTATTTAGACGCGGATTGGGCTGAAGCCGACGCCGCACCGATGAGTAGCGCTGCCGAAGAAAAATGCCCAGGAAGATGATCATGCCGCCGACCAAGAGTCCGAAGAGAACCGCCTGTAAAAGTTCCATTTTACACCTTGATGCTGACAATCTTGTGAATACACCACATGCCCAACAGCTGAAATCCCAGAGCCACTCCACACATGATCCGACCCGTAGGATGATTGATCAGTACTTTTCCGTATGTCGGGTTGATAAACATCAGCAGGACGGCCAGCACCGGTGGCAGGAGGAGGAGGATAAGCCCTGACAGCCGGCCTTCCGCGGTTAAGGCGCCGATTTGATTGCGCAACTTGAATCGTTCCCGAATGAGGAGAGAGATCTTCTCTAAAATCTCCGTGAGGTTGCCCCCGGTTTCCCGCTGAATCAAGACGGCGGTGGTAAAAAAGCTCAAATCCCGCAGGTCGATGCGGTGACAGAGATTGCGCAAAGCGGTATTCAGGTCCAAACCATGGTTAAATTCCGTGAAGGTTTTGAAAAACTCCGTTCCCAGGGGATCGGCCATCTCTTTGCCCACTTGCTGTAATCCCGAAGGAAAGGCGTGGCCGGCCTTGAGTCCTCGTGCCAGGAGGTCCATGGCATCCGGCAGTTGCTTTTCAAACTTTTTCAGTCGCCGTTTCCCTCTCCGAACCAAAATCTTGTAGGGGATGATCAAACCCAGCCCGCCGCCGGCCAAAGCCCCCCAGGCCCCCCATTTCGCCTGTCCCAGGCCCGCCATCACCAGCCCAGACAGAGCCGCGACGATTAGAAAGGTTCTTAATTGCCAATTCAGATTCGCCGTAAGCATCATGATCTGAATCCGATTAAACAGGCTGAATTTAGCCAATATCTGGTCGAGCAAGGATTGTTCCAGGCTGGCCCTTTTGAGGAGGGTGCTGACATTGAGGTCCGACTCCAGACCGTCAATTTCTCTGAGCCGCTTCTGTAACCGCCGCTGGTGAAAACGCTCCGGGTTAGCCAGAAATATGAGGATGCCCCGGATGAGGAAAAAGAAGGTGAGGAAAATCAATAAAATCAGAATCAGGGTAGAATAATCGGCGGAGTGGAAGAATTTACTGACCATCAATGCCTCCCTGGTGGACATCTCCCCCGGGGTCCAGGGCGGGATGGACGCCAGGTGCAAAAGTCTGGGAAGGGAGATTCCCAGGCATCATAGGCTTAGCCACGTTCCTGGAAGAGACTGGGGGGCAACTTGATGCCCATAGTTTCCATGCGTTTCATAAATTTGGGGCGGATGCCGGTGGCCATAAAGCGGCCTTTCACCTTCTTGTCCTCGGTGAGCCCCATCATATTGAAGGCAAAAATCTCCTGCATGGTGATCATTTCACCTTCCATGCCGACGAGCTCAAAGAGGTTCATCATCTTGCGGCTGCCGTCACTCAAACGGGCCAGTTGTAAGACGACATTGATGGCAGAGGTTACCTGGTGCCGGATGGCCCGTTCGGGGATATTCAGGCCGGCCATGGAGACCATGGTTTCCAGGCGGGTGAGGGCATCCCGGGCAGAGTTGGCATGAATGGTGGCCAGGGAACCGTCGTGACCGGTATTCATAGCCTGGAGCATATCCAGGGCCTCGCCGCTTCTCACCTCCCCCAGGATGATGCGATCGGGCCGCATGCGCAAGGCATTCCGCACCAGGTCCCGCTGAGTGACCTCTCCTTGACCCTCCAAGTTAGAGGGGCGGGTTTCCAGGCGCACCACATGGTCCTGCTGCAACTGGAGTTCGGCGGAATCTTCAATGGTAATGATGCGTTCATCGTTGGGGATAAAACTCGACAAGACGTTGAGGAAAGTGGTTTTCCCGGTACCGGTGCCGCCGGAGATCAGGATGTTAAGACGGGCCTGAACCATACCGTGGAGGACCTCAGCCATGTCCTCGGTGATGGCGCCGAAACCGACCAAGTCCTCAACTTTTATGGGGTCCCGGGCAAATTTGCGGATGGAGAGGGCCGGTCCATCCAGGGCCAGGGGGGGAATGATGGCATTGACCCGGGAGCCGTCCGGCAGTCGGGCATCCACCATGGGACTGGATTCATCGATGCGGCGTCCCACCCCGGAAGCGATCTTTTCAATGATTTTGAGCAAATGGGCGTTGTCGGTAAACCGGATGATCGAGGGTTCCAGCTTGCCGCGACGTTCCACGAACACCTTGCTGTAGCTGTTCACCAGAATGTCGTTGATGCTGGAATCCGCCAGGAGGGGTTCCAGGGGCCCGTACCCCATGAGTTCATTCCTGATTTCCCGACAGAGCCTGTCCTTTTCAGGCGAGGGGAGCGGTATCTTCTCTTCCGTCAGGATCATCTCGACCCCGCGGCGCAAGTCCTCTTGGATCGCACCATCTGAGGCTGCCGTCAGGCGGGTGAGGTCAAGCAAGCCCAGGAGCTTCATGTGTATCTTCGCCTTCAATTCATTGAAGACTTCGTCTTTCTTTTGACGCTCCCGGTCTTTCTTCTGGTCTTGCCCATAGGTCGGGGGCTGGGCCGTTTGCCCCTCTAATTGCCGTTGGCGGATGCGGTCCAGAAGGCTCATGGTTTTTTCTTGCTCCAGAGACGTTGAAGCCATTTCCACCCGGAGCCATTGGTTTTCTCCGGCGTGTCCTCCCGGCTGATTTTTCCGGCCATCACTTTCAGGTCTGCGGATATGGGATGCCGGGGAGAGGTTTCCACCAGGAGTTTACCTTCGTTGACGCTGAAACTTGCCTGTTTGTAATCACACGTTATGGTGCCCGCAATCGTCTTCCCTAAAAAGTTTTCCACGTCAACTACGCACAATTCA
>JAHIKF010000334.1 GCA_018897875.1 Pseudomonadota bacterium
GCCCAGCAGCGTCCGGTTTGGTTTTTGCAAAGGAGGCTGCTCGTCGTACGTCGTCCAACAATTCATAAATTCGCTAACGCACTTTTTGCTCCGAAAAGATTACTTCCCCCTCACCCTAACCCTCTCCCCCATTGGGGGAGAGGGGAAAAAGTGGAACCGATTTAATGCCTTATGGGTACTAAACCCGGCGACATCACCTACTCCCTCTCCACCCGCTTCGGGGGGAGAGGGTTGGGGTGAGGGGGGCGGAACAACCGCATGCAATTTTCTAACCGGACCGTGCTGATGCCTGCCAGGTTTTGCAGACAATTTACCTGAAATCATAGAAAATTATCCATCCTGGTTCACCACCCGATGGATGATTCGGCTTTACTGAAGACCTGAAAATATGGTCACCCTTCCTAAAGATCGATCCCCAGGCCGGGAAAAGACCTAACATAACGCCTCGAGATTTATCTAACCTGTTAAAGAAGAAGAAAAGCGGGTGACCCAGGGGAGTGGGCGCCGCCCTGAACCCGGCGCCAATACTGGGGCTTAAGCTTCAGTAAAGCTGACTTATCAATCTGTAGGGGGATGGCCACAGGAGACAGTATGACCAATTTTTTTTTCGCCGTAGTTTTGTTATCGGGCACCCTGGCCGTGTCGGGTTGCGCGGGGCTGGTCCCTGCTTTGGAGGCGTTAGGGGCTGGCGGCGGTGGGGGCTACCCATCCTACGGCGGCGCCCAGGCCTACCCCTATGATCCCGGGCAAGGCGGGGGCTATGCCCAGCCGGTTCAACCCTATTATCAGCCCCAGCCCTACGCTTATTCCGGCAACCCCGAAGTCTACGCCTACCAGACGGGCCAGCCGGTTCCCCAAGCAACCCGGGGGTACAATGCCCCGCCGCCAGGTCGTTGGCTGGACCGGCGTCAGCAGCGCCAGCAGGACCGAATCCACCAGGGACGGGCTTCCGGGCAATTGACCCCCGGAGAAGCCCGGCGTTTGCACAATGAGCCGGCGCGTATCAGGGGTGCGGAAGGCCGGATGAGAGCCAACGGCAACCTGAGTCCCCAGGAACGGGCCCGCCTCAATGCCATGCAAAATAGAAGGAGCCAAGATATTAATCGGCTGAGGCACAATCGGGTTCAACCCGGACCCACGGTGCAACCCCGGCCCACGAGGCCAGGGCGGCCTGCGGCAGAATTGCGCCCGGCGGTCCAACCCCGGGCAGCAGTGCAACCGCGAGTCGCAGCCCAACCCAGAGCTACAGCCCAGCCGCGAGTCGCGGCCCAACCCCGGGCCAACGGCGGCAGGCCCGCCCGCCATGACGGCAGCGCCCCCTGACGCCGCCTCAGTCAGACCTCGACGAAAGCAAGGGGTGGCTTTTTCACGGCTCACCCAGGTTTAGGCCAGGGCTCCCGGTGATGGGATCCCTGGCTTTTTATAGCAAACCCCGATCATATAGGTAATTTATCTTCTGTAGGGGCGGACCCATGTGTCCGCCCTCAGGTTGGGCGCACACGCGGGTGCGCCCCAGACCGTGAGCTTTTCTTACTTCTAGGCGCGCCGCCAGGTATCAGGCCAACATCTCCGCGGCCTGGCGCATAAGCTGGGCGATGGCCAACTTTTGCGGGCAGGCCTGCTCAGCCCGGGAGTAGTCCACCGCGGTCAACCGCTGCCGCACCGCCTCGGGCAGCCCGGCGAAGGTCTGTCTGGCCAGTTCCGGTTCGCCATATTCCCGGTAGTACATGAGGCAGCGCATGACCTCGTTCACGGGCACGGCCCCGCCCACGGCCTCCTGGCAGATACTGCCGCAGCCGGCGCAGTAGTCCGCCTGGGTCTCCAGGGCATACTGGCGCAAGGATTCGAACTCCTCCCGGGCCAGCTTGACCTGGTCCCGGGCTGCGGCCACGTTGGCCGAGAGGATGGTCAGGTTGGGCATCTGGGAGCAGAGGCTGGCGATTTGGGGGGTCTCCCACACGACCTTGAGCTTGGCCTGCTTGTCCGTGAAGCCCCGTTCCTGGAAGCGCCCCAACATGTCCATCTCGCCCTTGCTGGCAGTCTTCGACGCCCTCGGCCCGGAGCCCTGGGTCTTCATGGCCACCAGCCCGATCCCGGACTTGGCGCAGGCGTTGACCGCGGCTTGCATCTCGGGGGTCTGCATGACCCGGAAGTTGTAGGTCATCATCACCGCGTCGATCCAGTCCAACTTGGCCGCGCCCGCCAGACAGTCCGCCATGTTGGTGTGGGTGCTGAAGCCGAAGAATTTTATCTTGCCGGCCTGCTTCATCTCCGCGGCCCAGGCCTTGAAGGCCGGGGTCATCTGGTCGATGCCGGTGATGCTGTGGATGAAGAAAAGATCCACGTGGTCCGTCTGCAGCCTTTTCATACTAATTACATGTCAAACATAGAGTATTAAGCCAATCGAAGTTTGTCATGGAGCGTACGATTTCCGGTTGTTGAGATAAGAAGTTTAAGCCATCTGAAAGA
>JAHIKF010000335.1 GCA_018897875.1 Pseudomonadota bacterium
AGCACAAATTTCAATGAAAAAGTAATTTCCCCAAAATTTTTAGCATACCATCCCCTTTGCGAGCAGATTCTTTGTGAGTCTTGGGCCTATGACCCCCAAGCCAATACCGCTCGGTAATGGTAAACCAAAGTGGCCAGACATTATTGATGGATATGCTGATGACTTGCCAGGTTAGACAATTATCCCCTCACCCGGGAAGAATTCCAGATTTGATCGTCTTATCTGGCGCCGACATCTGTAGGGGGGCTGCACCTCAACCTTCCAGTCCTCCATAAAGAGCAGACTGGGAATTTCATTCTTGGTGTCGCATTGCGCCTCGGGAAACTGCAGCGCCATGGGGACCAGGGGGGGAGACCCTTACGAAAACGTCCCCCCGTCTCTCCCCGCAAAATACTCCAGGCTCAGGTCATCAGGGCCAGGAGTTCGGCGGTCTTGGCCTTAAGCAGGGCCGGGTCTTGCCTGGTTTCCACGTTGAGGCGGAGAACGGGTTCGGTGTTGGATTTACGCAGGTTGAAACGCCAGGCCGGGAATTCCAGGCTGAGGCCGTCGGTGCGGTCGGCCGCGATGGCTTCGGCCATATAGCGCCCTTCGACGCGCTGGAGGGCCGCATCGGGGTCGAGCAGCTTGCGGTTGATTTCGCCGCTGCACGGGTAGCGGTCCATTCTCTCCCGGACCAGGGCGGAGAGTGGTTGGCCGGTGCGGCACATACGCTCCAGGACCAGCAGCCAGGGGATCATGCCGCTGTCGCAAAAGGCGAAGTCCCGGAAGTAGTGGTGGCCGGACATCTCGCCCCCGTAGAGGGCGTTTTCCAGCCGCATCCGGGCCTTGACAAAGGCGTGGCCGGTCTTGCTCATCACCAGGCGGCCGCCGGCCTCCCGCACCATGTCCATGGTATTCCAGGTCAGCCGGGGGTCGTGAATGATCGCCGCGCCCGGCTGATGCGCCAGCAGCGCGGCGGCGATAAACCCCACCAGGTAATAGCCCTCGATAAAATTTCCCTGTTCATCGAAGAAAAAGCAGCGGTCAAAGTCGCCGTCCCAGGCCAGGCCCACCGCCGCCTCATGGTCTTTGACCGCCTGGGCCGTGATCTGACGGTTTTCCGGCAGCAGGGGGTTGGGCACCCCGTGGGGAAAGGTCGGGTCCGGGGCGTGGCAGATCTTGATGAACTCAAACGGCAGGTGCGGCTCCAGGGCGTCGAGCACCGGCCCGGCGCAGCCGTTGCCGGCGTTGACCACCACCTTGAGGGGTCTCAGGACCTGGGGGTCGATGTAGCTCAACAGGTGGCCGATAAAGGCCTCCAGGCAATCCGTGGCTCGCCGTCCCCCCCTCGGCTTAGAGGCGGGCGGGAATTCCCGGGCCGCGGCCAGGCGTTCGATCTCTTTCAGGCCGGTCTCGCCGCTCAGCGGCCGGGACTCTTCCCGGACGAACTTCATGCCGTTGTATTCCGGGGGATTGTGGCTGGCGGTGACCATAATGCCGCCGTCCAGCCCCAGGTGAGAAGTGGCGAAGTAGACCTGCTCCGTGCCGCACAGCCCCAGGTCCCAGACCTCCACCCCGGCATCGTTCAGGCCCGCGGTCAGGGCCTCAGTCAGGGGGAGGCTGGAGAAGCGTATATCCCGCCCCACCGCTACCCGGACCGGCGACAGAAACGCCGCATAAGCCCGGCCGATCCGGTAAGCCAGGTCTTCATTCAGTTCTCCGGGAACCCGGCCCCGAACGTCATAGGCCTTAAAACAGCTGAGCTTTTGCATGGTTGACCCTGCGGTGCGCAGCCCCTGGTCGCTGGCGGCTCGCACCATTTTCGGATATTTGTTATTATCATGTCCAGGGTGTAAAGGCCAGGGTGAAGCATCTCTTGCGGGTCAATACCGGGCCGTCAGCCATGGGACTCAGGCCGCACCGGTAAATCATAAAAGGATTGGTGGGGCGGGCCTCCGTGCCCGCCAGGTGGGGTGGGCATTGCACATCTTACCTCACAGACAATTTAGAGGACGAGCGTCTCGCCCACCTTTGTTTCCATAGGGCGGGCTGTGCCCGCCGAATTCTGGCGGCCACAGG
>JAHIKF010000336.1 GCA_018897875.1 Pseudomonadota bacterium
CTGGCGGTGGCCGAGGCCCTGATCGCCGCAGGCCACCAGGACCTGGGAGCCATCATGGCGGCGATTTCCCGAGAGTTTATCGCCTGGCTGCACTCTCCGGAGAATGACCGCTCGCCGGGCGGCTCCTGCCTCTATGGGGCGCGCCAACTCGTGGCTGGGGTCCCCTGGTGGAAGAGCGGCAAGCCCAATTCCAAGGGCTGCGGGGCGGCCATGCGGGTGGCTCCCATCGGCTTTTTCTATCAGCATGATCTGCCCAAGTTGCGCCAGGTGGCGTCGGCTTCAGCCCTGGCCACCCACCATCATCCCGCCGCCCAGTTGGGAGCGGTGGCTGGCGCGTTTCTGGTGAAACTGGCCCTGGACGGTATCCCGCCGGAGGAGATGCTCCCGGCCCTGGAATTGGAGACCCACGGCCAGGTTCAGGATTTCGACCAGGCCCTGGCCCGCCTGGAGGCGGCCCTGGAAATGACCTCCCCGGACGTGGCCCTGGCTCATATCGGCGAGGGTTGGGTGGCGGAGGAGGCGGTCCTGATGGCGCTGTATTGTTTCTGCAAATCTCCGGATGACTTTCTGACCACGATCCGCCGGGGGGCCAACACCCAGGGTGATTCGGACTCCATTGCCTGCATCGCCGGCGGCATCAGCGGCGCCTACCTGGGTATCCGGGCCCTGCCGTCGGAGTGGGTGGAACGCGTCGAAAAATCTCCCTATCTGGCGGACGTCGCCCACCGTCTGGCCGCGGCGCGACACCGGAGTTGAACCAGGCCGGCCGGCCCTCCGGGACCCGCAGCCAGGGTATGGGGATAGGCAATTGCCAAAAGTTTTTTCGGTTATGGGATGCCTTATAATCCCCCCTGCCCCCTTTAAAAAAGGGGGGGAACTAAAAGGAATTGCTGTTAAAGTCCCCCTTTGAAAAAGGGGGATTTAGGGGGATTTAAGAACCTCCAAACGGGAGGAATTTATGGCAAACGCGATAGCTTTAAAAGAGGCGCCTCTGGCAAAATTTCCTTTGAAACTGAAATTTTATCAAGTTGCCCCAAAAATAATTGGTAGCATAGGTTTTTAACCTGTGCCGCCGCAGGCGGATGCTTGCGGATATATCAAGGCCGGTAATTTTGCCAAAGGGGAAGAAAGTTTGCCAACCCTGCGGCATGGAGGCAGGTCATGCGGCTCCGGGATAAACTATTAGCGGCGAGAATTATGCCGGGTATCTTTCTGACGCTCCTGGGCGGGGCCATGATGCTGGCCGGTCTCGGGATCGGCGCCGGCGCGGCCCTGGCCCTGGACAGTTTTGAAGATGCCCGGCAGGCCATGGTGGCCCGGCAGCTGCAGCGCCGGGATATCACCGATCCCCGGGTGTTGATCGCCATGGGCACGGTGCCCCGGCACCGCTTTGTCCCCGAAGCCATGGTTTCCCGGGCCTACGGCGATTACCCCCTGCCCATCGGGGAGGACCAGACTATCTCCCAGCCCTATATTGTGGCCCTGATGACCCAGTGGGCCGAAGTGGCGCCGGGTGACCGGGTGCTGGAGGTGGGGACGGGTTCGGGGTATCAGGCCGCGGTTTTGGCGGAACTGACCGAGAAGGTCTTTAGCATCGAAATCCGCCCGGAGTTGGCCCGGCAGGCCGCGGCGCGCCTCAAAGACTTGGGCTATGGCCGGGTGCAAGTCAGGAGCGGCGACGGCTACCAGGGCTGGCCCGAGGCCGCCCCCTTTGACGCCATCCTGGTTACCGCGGCGGCGCCCCGGGTACCGCCGGCCCTGACGGCGCAGCTCAAAGAGGGCGGTCGCCTGGTGATCCCCCTGGGACCCCCCGGCGGGGCCCAAACCCTCATGCGTTATCGCCGGGTGCAGGGCAAACTGGTGCAGGAGGCCTCCCTGGCGGTGCGCTTCGTGCCCCTGGTGCGCCCTACGGCGCTGAAAGCGGCGCCCGGAACCGACCCGCCAGCGGCGACGGCGCCGAGCCCAATTCCCGGGGCACCGACGCACTGAGGCCTTGCATAACTCGCGGCCTGGTTACTCAAATCTCTTCACCCCAAGCGCCCATCTCGTTATTCAGGCCATATCGTCAATTTTTCGAGTCTGATGATAAGGGCGTACAGTGGCAAGAAATGCGCTATTCTTACCTGGGTTTCGGGTGTGTAGGCACGCGGTGAGGTAAAATGGCTATAATCATGGGTAGTTATAGATTGTGAAAAAGTATCGCGTGTGCCTACGGTTTTGAAGGGGCTGAAGAGACTTCTAACACGAGTTTGGGTGGGGGAA
>JAHIKF010000337.1 GCA_018897875.1 Pseudomonadota bacterium
AGCCATAGCAGTGTTTGTGGTAACCTCCCACCCATTGGGTTTAGGTTGAGCAAAGCCAGTAGCAACCATTTGCTCCGTCATATCAATATGTTACCACATAGTCGCATAACGTGCAAGATATAAATCGATCATGTTAGGTAAAACAGAAATAATGGTGCGTAACCCGCACTCTACGGGAAATTTTCCAGAATAGTCTCGAGTCGCGATGCCCCGGATTGAGGATTACGATTACTTCCTGCCGCCGGAGTTGGTGGCCCAGTACCCTTTGCCCGTGCGGGATGCCTCCCGGCTGTTGGTGCTCCGGCGGGCCCGCGGCGAGATTCGCCATGCCGGCTTCCGGGAGTTGGCCGCATGGCTGGATGAGAACGACGTTCTGGTGGTCAACGACACCCGGGTTTTTCCGGCCCGCCTGACAGGCCACAAGGACAGCGGCGGCAAAGTGGAACTGCTGCTCCACCACCTGCCGGAGGCGGAGGCAAAGGGCGCCGTCCCCCAGGCGGCCCGGGCCCGGGCCACGCACCGGGGGCATCTGAAGATCGGCCAGGTCCTCAATTTCGGGGCGGAATTGACCGCGATGGTCCTGGCCCTGCCCGAGCCGGGGGTGGCGGAGGTGCGCTTCACCGCGGCCGGCGGCGACCCGGTGGCCGCGGTCCTGGCGGCGGGAGAAGTGCCCCTGCCGCCTTATATCCACCGTCCGGCGGCGGCGGCGGACCGGGAGACCTATCAGACGGTCTTTGCCGCTCCGGCCGGGGCCGTGGCCTGCCCCACCGCCGGGCTCCACTTCACCGGGGCGGTGTTGCAAGACCTGGCCCGCCGGGGGGTAGAGATCGTGTGCCTCACCCTGCACGTGGGGCCGGGGACGTTTATGCCGGTGCGGGTTGAGGACTATACCCGGCACCGGATGGCCCCGGAGTACTTTGAGTTGTCCGAGGCCGCGGCGGCACGCCTCAACGCCGCCCGGGCAGCGGGAAAACGACTGGTGGCGGTGGGCAGCACCAGCGTCCGGGTTCTGGAGCACTGCGCTTCGGCCCAGGGATTCAAGGCCCAGCAGGGATGGTGCGACCTCTATCTCTATCCCGGGTATGAATTCAAGGTCGTGGACCGGCTGCTCACCAACTTTCACCTGCCCCGCTCCACCCTGTTGCTCCTGGTGAGCGCCTTGGCGGGGCGGGAATTGATCTTGCGGGCTTATGCCGAGGCCGTGAGAGAGCGCTACCGTTTTTATAGTTATGGCGATTGCATGTTGATTTTATAGGACTTTTTTGCCAGGGTCCCCAGTAGGGGCGGGTTTGAAACCCGCCCCTACGATTGCTTTCAAATTTATTTTTTGCTCCGGGCGTGATCATGAACCAGGGCTTTAGCTTTCAGTTGAAAAAATCCTCCGGCCCGGCCGGGCCCCGGCTGGGGGAGATTACTACGGCCCGGGGGGTGATCGAAACCCCGGTGTTCATGCCCGTGGGGACTTATGCCACGGTGAAGACCCTGACCCCGGAGGACCTGAAAGAAATCGGCGCCGGCATTATCTTAAGCAACACCTATCATCTCTACCTCCGGCCCGGGGTGGAAACCATCGAGGCCCTGGGGGGGCTGCACCGCTTCATGCACTGGGACGGCCCCATCCTCACCGACTCCGGCGGCTACCAGATCTTCAGCCTGGCGTCTTTGCGCACCATGAGCGAGGAGGGCGTGACCTTCCGGTCGCATCTGGACGGCTCCAGCCATTTCCTCACCCCGGAGACCGTGGTGGGCCTCCAGGAGGCCATGGGGGTGGACATAATGATCTGCCTGGATGAGTGTCCGGGCTACCCGGCGCCGGAAGCCGAAGTGGTCAAGGCCGCGGCCCTGACCCTGAGGTGGGCGGCGCGCTCCCTGGCCGCCCGGACCCGGCCCCATGCGGCTCTCTTTCCCGTGGTCCAGGGGGGCATGATCCCGGCGCTGCGGCGGGAGGCGGCCCAGGCCATGGCGGACCTAAACTTCGACGGCTACGCCATCGGCGGCCTGAGCGTCGGGGAGCCCAAGGAACTTATGCTTGCCATGGTGGAGGCGACCACCCCAGAGTTGCCGGAGGATAAACCCCGGTACCTCATGGGGGTGGGAACCCCGGCAGACCTGGTGGAGGCGGTGGCCCGGGGGGTGGACATGTTCGACTGCGTCCTGCCCACCCGCAATGCCCGGAACGGCATGGCCTTCACCAGCACCGGCAAGGTGGTGATCAAAAACACGGTGCACGGCTCGGACCCCGGGCCGCTGGATGAGGCCTGCGGCTGCTACACCTGCCGCCATTACTCCCGGGCTTATCTCCGGCATCTCTATATGGCCAGAGAAATTCTGGCCTATCGCCTTTTAACTTTGCATAATTTGTATTACTATTCAAAGTTAATGGTCAGCATCCGGCAAGCCGTGGCCGAAGACCGTTTTGCCGCGTTTCGCCGAGACTTCTATCAAAATCGGAACGAGGGAGGTAGTACAGGTGGTTAATATGGCATATGCCCAGGGTGCGGCAGCCGCGCCTGAGGCCGGATCAATGATGAGTTTTGTGGTCCCCATGGTCTTTATGGTCGTGATCTTTTATTTTCTCCTGATCCGGCCCCAACAGAAAAAGTCCAAGGAACACAAGGCGCTCTTGGACAACCTGAAAGAGGGTGATCAAATCATCACCAGCGGCGGCATGATCGGCACCATCGTCAGGATTGACGACCAGATCGTCAACCTGGAAATCGCCGACAAGGTCCGGATCAAAATGGGCCGCCCCTACATCGCCGGGTTCGCCCCCAAGAATATTGGTTGAGCCCGCCCGGATGCACCTCAGCCGCATCGTTCAGGGACATTGACATGCCGGAGCCCCAAGCCCACCAGGCCTTGATGGAGGAGATCGCCCGGCTTGAGGACTTGGCCCGGGAGTGGATCGGGCTTTTTCCCCAGGCCGGACTCCAGGGCCAGCACTGGCAGAAGGTGTTGTCCCAGGTCCAGGCCCATGCCGCGGAGGACACCTGCCGCCTGGCGGTGGTGGGAGCGGTGAAATCCGGCAAGAGCACCATGATCAACGCCCTGGTGGGCCAGGACCTTTTACGCCGGGGCGCCGGGATCCTCACGGCCATGATCACCCGGGTCCAACCCGGCCCGGAATCGCAGGCGGTGCTTCGGTTCAAGGGGTGGGACGAGATCAACGGGGAAATCCGCCGGGCCCTGGGGCTTCTGCCCAATCCCCGGCTGGTGGACCGGGCCGCGCCGCTGGACCTGAAGGAGGCTCCGGACCGGGAACTCCTGGCCCAGGTCCTGGCCGAGGCCCGGGAGGCCGACCTCTGGACCGGCGGCAGCATGGATCAGAACTACCTGCTGCTCAAATCCTACCTGGAGGGCTATGATCTTCTCCAGGACCTCATGCCCGCAACCGGAACGCTGCCCTTAACCGGTCCGGACCTGGCCCGGCACCGTGACCTGGTTACCCGGGAGGCCACCGCGGTGTACCTCAAGGATGTCCTGCTCACCATCCCTTTCCCCTGGCCGGCCACGGGGTTGGAGTTGGGAGACTGCCAGGGGAGCGATTCGCCCTTCCCCCAGCACCTGGCCCAGGTCCTGGCCTATCTCATCAAGAGCGACCTGGCGCTTTACGTCGTCAGCTCCCGGGTGGGGCTGCGCCAGGCGGATTTCCAGTTTCTGGCGGAGTTGAAAAGAATGGGGCTGATGCCCCATATCCTGGCCCTCCTCAACCTGGATTTGGGGGAGCACACCTCTTATGCGGAGGTGGTGAAGATCAGGGACCGGGTAGCCCAGGAGTTGGGC
>JAHIKF010000338.1 GCA_018897875.1 Pseudomonadota bacterium
AAAAAAGCCCCCCATGGACCCGGGCTGGGATTCGGTGCGCTCGGCGATCATCTCTTTCATCTGGCTCAAGGGGGTTAAGTTCTCCGGGTCGGGAACGCCCAGGGCCAGGGCCAGGTTGGCGTCGGGGTCGGCGTCCACCGCCAGCACCTTCTTGCCTTGGTTCCGGTAATAATTAATCAAAAGGGCCGCCAGGGTGGTTTTCCCCACCCCGCCTTTGCCGCTGATGGCGATTTTCATAAGATTACTCCTCAAGTTGGCGAAAATTACTTAGCTTATTATAAAAAATATGTCCTTCCGGCGATAATGCAATAGGGGTCGGCTGCCGTTTTTTCGCCTTATTCGCCCTGCCCGCCACCCTGGTCATGACACCGCAGCCTCTGGTGGCGCCGGCACCCTCCCTGTGCTATGGTTTGCTATGAAAATAGCTATCAGCAGTCAGCTTTCAGTTTTTCGTAGGGTGCGTCCTACGCACCACTTGACTGGTTGGCGGCGGGCGAGGACGCCCGCCCTACCAACTTTCCATAATTGACGGGTGGGCGAAGGCTCATGAATGACTGTCCTCTGAGTCAAAATCTTTTTAGGAGAACGCCTATGCAGGTGAACATCGAACCTTTAGCCCCGGAGCTGGAAGCCGACATCCGCCAGAAACTGGCGGCCAACCCCTTTATCAAGTTTGTGGGCATTACGGCGCCGCAACTGGGAAAGGGCTTCGCCCGGTTCCTGCTGCCCTTCAAACCCGAGTTGGCCAACACCATCGGCCTGATGCAGGGGGGCGTCATCGCCGCCCTGGCGGATGAGGCCGTGGCCTACGCCCTCTACAGCCTGGTGGCGGACGGGGAGACGTTCAACACGGTGGAAATGAAGATCAACTTCCTGGGCGCGGTTAAAGAAGGTGAGGTCACCGCCGAGGCCCACATCGCCAAACGGGGCCGCACCATCTCCCTGGGGGAATTCGAGGTGCGCCAGGCCGACCGGCTGGTGGCCAAGGGTCTGTGCACCTATATTCACCTGACGGGGAAGAAATAGGGACCAGGAGTCAGCAGTTGGTGGTTAGTTCTTGTCTCACCACTGACCCCTGCTTATAACCCCCCGGGATCGTACGGCTCCTGCAATTCCTTCAGTAAATTATTTTGACTCTCTTCAGGGTTGTTCTTCCGCCGTCGGGTTGCTTTTTTAAAGGTATCTTGGGACCACCAGGTGGGGAAATTGATCTTTTTGCCGGCAAAAATCTCTTCAATGGTGAGAATTTGCAGGCGGGAAAAACGCGTTTCCGGGAACCCCTGATCAATGAAGGGTTCAGCCTCATCGGCCTCTTCCCGCATCTGCCGGGTGGGTTTCCGCAGGGTCAGGAAGACGCCGATTTCGGCTTTCTCCCGTTCCAAGACCCCCTTCAAATCCCGGATATGGGAGACGCTCACCTGACCGCCTTTCACCTGGAGGATGATCTTTTTATACTCGCCGCTGTATTCATCCCGCAGGTTCATGACGCCGTCAATGCCCCGGTCCGCGCCCCGTTTATCCCGGGCGCTGCGGGCCCCCACCGCGGCCAGGGCCCAGCACTCAAATTGAAACGAGTCTATCTTAAACAACCGCTCGGCGCTGGGCCCGTCCCGGGGAATGCCGATTTCTTCGTACTCGGCGCGCTCGTTGCCGAAAGAATCCGCCAGCCTTTTCCTGATCAAGTCAATAGCTAAATAGGTGACGTCGATACCGATCCAGCGGCGCTGGAGGCGTTCCGCCACCGCCACCGCGGTGCCGCAACCGCAGAATGGGTCCAGGATCACGTCACCTTCGTGGCTGGCGGCCCGGATGATGCGCGCCAGCAAAGCTTCCGGTTTCTGGGTCTGGTAGCCCATATGTTCATGGTGGGACCCGTGCAGGTGTTCGATGTCGCACCAGATGTCTTTTACCAGGGTGCCTTGCATCTCATCTAAGTATCTTTTGTAGCGCGCCACTCCGCCTTCGGGAATCACCACCCGCCCTTCGGCCCAGGCCTGCATCATACGTTCTTGGGTCCAGCGCCACACCCGCACTGTGCCGCTACCCGGAGGAAATTCGTAGGTGAGGTTCGGCCTCTCTTTGTTAGGATTCAACAGGTTGTCCAAATGGTAGCGGCGCCCGGTTTCCGGCTCCACATGCCGATAAAACTTCTCCAGGTATCCCGGGTCGTGCTCGGTGAATTGGGGATTAAATACCAATTTCTCCGACTTGCTGTAGTAAAAGATGGTGTCGTGAGCCCGGGAGAAGCGGGTAGTGGCGTGGCCCTTGGGCTGGGAGCGCTCCCAGATGATTTCGTTGCGGAAGTTTTTGGGGCTGAAGATGCTGTCCAGGATGAGCTTGATATAGTGGCTGGCGGTGGGATCGCAGTGTAGGAAGAGGCTCCCGGTGGGTTTCAGCGCCCGGTGCAGCTCAATCAGCCGCACCGCCATCATGCTCAGGTAGGCCAGCATGTTGCTGCGGCGCAAGACCTGGCGCAGGGCCTTGAGTAATTCGGCCAGGTCCGGCGGCCCGGCCATGACCGCTTCATCAAAGGCCTCTTCGGCCTGCGGCCCCCATTTCCAAGTATCGTCGAAGGCGGTGATTTGCGCCGCGGATTGATCCCCGGAGGGTTCCTTGAACAACATGTTGTAGGTGGCGTTGGAGTTGAACGGCGGGTCCAGGT
>JAHIKF010000339.1 GCA_018897875.1 Pseudomonadota bacterium
CGCCCTTTGCCCCCTCCCCCAAATTCCTAATGCAGCAAATCCCGCAAGAACCGCCCGGTGTGGGATTCGGGGCGGCTGGCCACCTCTTCCGGGGGGCCGGCGGCCACGAGTTTGCCGCCGCCGTCGCCGCCTTCCGGGCCCAGGTCGATGAGGTAATCCGCGGTCTTGATGACCTCCAGGTTGTGTTCGATGACGATCACGGTGTTGCCTTCGTCCACCAGGCGGTTGAGCACCAGGAGCAGCTTTTCGATGTCCGCCAGGTGGAGCCCGGTGGTGGGTTCGTCCAGGATGTAGAGGGTGCGGCCGGTGGCCCGTTTGGCCAGCTCCCGGGAGAGTTTCAAGCGCTGGGCCTCGCCGCCGGATAAGGTGGTGGCCGACTGCCCCAGTTGCACGTATCCCAGGCCCACGTCCGCCAGGGTCTGGAGCCGGTCTCGCAGGGCCGGCACCGGCCCGAAGAACTCCAACGCCTGGTCCACGGTCATTTCCAGGACCTCGGCGATGGTTTTGCCCTTGTAGCGAATCTCCAGGCTGGCGGCGTTGTAGCGCAGGCCCCGGCAGACCTCGCAGCGCACGTAGACGTCGGGCAAAAAGTGCATCTCGATCTTGTTGATCCCCTCGCCCCGGCAGGCCTCGCAGCGCCCGCCCTTGACGTTGAAGCTGAAGCGCCCGGGCTTATAGCCCCGGAGCCGGGCCTCGGGCACCTGGGAAAAGAGCTCCCGGACGATGGTGAACAGCCCGGAGTAGGTGCCGGGGTTGGAGCGGGGGGTGCGGCCGATGGGGCTCTGGTCGATGTTGATTACCTTGTCCAGGGCCTCCATCCCCAGAATCTGGTCAAAGGGGGCCGCGGCAATCTTGGCCTGGAAAAGTTTTTGGCGCAGGGCCAGGTAGAGGGTGTCCATGATCAGGGTGCTCTTCCCCGAGCCTGAGACCCCGGTGACGCAACTGAGCACGCCTAAAGGGATGGCCACCTCCAGGTCTTTGAGATTGTGGCCCCGGGCCCCTTTCAGGCGCAAAAACCCCTGGGGGTGGCGCCGGCCCCGGGGCAGGCGGATTTCCCGTCTGCCGGACAAGTAGAGCCCGGTGAGGGAGTGGGCGTGGCGCACCAGCTCGGCCGGGGTGCCGTGGAACACCACCCGGCCCCCTTCCCGGCCCGCGCCCGGCCCCATGTCCACCACAAAGTCGGCCTGGCGGATGGTCTCCGGGTCGTGCTCCACTACGATCACGGTGTTGCCCAGGTCCCGAAGGTTCTTCAGGGTGCGGAGGAGTTTCTGGGTATCCCGGGGGTGGAGACCGATGCTGGGCTCGTCCAGGATGTAGAGGACGCCGGAGAGTTTGGAGCCGATCTGGGTGGCCAGGCGGATGCGCTGGGCCTCTCCCCCGGCCAGGGTGCCGGTGGCCCGGTCCAGGCTGAGGTAATCCAGCCCCACTTCGGAGAGAAACCCCAGGCGTTCGGTGATTTCCTTCAAAATCCGCCGGGCGATTTCATGCTGGCGGGGAGAAAGTTCCAGGCCGCCGAACCACACGAGGGCCCGGGTCACGGTGAAGGCGGTCACCTGGCTGATGTTGGCCCCGCTGATCTTGACGGCCAGTGCCTCCCGGCGCAACCGGGCGCCGCCGCAGTCGGGGCAGGGCCTCAGGCTCATGTACTGCTCGATATCCTCCCGCACCTGGGCCGAGTCGGTCTCCTCATAGCGTTCCTTGAGGAGGGTCACCACGCCGGGAAAGGGCTTGGGGCCGTAGAAGCGGCGGCCGTCCTGCTCATAGAAAAAATTTATGGGCCGCCCCTGGGAACCGAAGAGCAGGGCCTCCTGGACCTCCTTAGGCAGATCCTTAAAAGGGGTGTGGATGGAAAAGTGGTAGTGCTGCTCCAGGGCTTCCAGCATCTGCTGGTGCCGGAGAGAATGGCGGTGGGACCAGGGCCGCAGAGCGCCTTCCCTCAGATTTAAGGCGGGGTTCGGGACCACCAGGTCGGGGTCGATGATCAGCCGAGTGCCCAAGCCGCTGCACGCCTTGCAGGCCCCCTGGGGGCTGTTGAAGGAAAACAACCGGGGCGTAAGTTCAGGCAGAGAAATGCCGCAGTGATCGCAGGCAAAGCGCTCCGAGAACAGCAGTTCTTCGCCGTCCACCACCGCCACCCGCACCACCCCGTCGGCCAGCTTCAGGGCCAGTTCCAGGGAGTCGGTGAGACGCGCCCCCAGGTCGGGCTTGATGACCAGCCGGTCCACCACCGCCTCGATGGTGTTGCGCTTGTTCTTGTCGATGGCGGGCAACTCCTCCAACTCCATCACCTCGCCGTTGAGGCGGATGCGGCTATAGCCCTCGCTGCGCAGCCTCTCCAGGAGCTTTGTATGCTCGCCTTTGCGATTCACCACCACCGGGGCCAGGATGGTGATCCGGCGGCCCGGCGGCAACCCCATAACCTGGTCCACCATCTGGGTCACGCTCAAGGCCGAGATGGGCCGCCCGCACTGGTAACAGTAAGGGGTGCCCACCCGGGCAAACAGCACCCGGAGGTAATCGTAGATTTCGGTGGAAGTGGCCACGGTGGAGCGGGGGTTCCTGGAGGCGGAGCGCTGTTCGATGGCGATGGACGGGGACAGCCCTTCGATATACTCCACGTCCGGCTTGTCCATGAGTTCCAGGAATTGTCGGGCGTAGGCCGACAGGGACTCCACGTAGCGGCGCTGCCCTTCGGCATAAAGGATGTCGAAGGCCAGGGTGGATTTGCCCGAACCGCTTACCCCGGTGATCACGATGAACTGGTTGCGGGGCAGTTCCAGATCGATATTCTTGAGGTTATGTTCCCGGGCGCCCCGGATGATGATCTTATGGACGGGCATGGCTGATTATCGTCAGATAGCTGGAAAAGGCTACTCAGGTCGTGGTTTTGCTGCCAGAACCGGGTTCCGGCGGCCGGGCGGTTGGCGCTTTCGGCTTGGGTTTGCGACCCCGTTTTTTCTTGAGCTCATAAGGCACGAACTTGATTCCCTGGGCGCGCCCGGCCCCGCCCGGCCACAACAGCGCGCCGTTGCCGAAATGGCGGGCGATATCGGCCAGGGTCCAATCCAGGTACTTGGAGGGGATCACGGTCACTTCTAACTTCAACCCCATTTCGGGCCGTTCTTTGGCTCTGGACATGTATCATTCCTTGCTGCGGTAAAGTAATTCAAGACATCCGACACCACCGGTCGGTATGATCCGATGCGGCCAGAAGGCCTTGAGGCGTAAATAATAATTTTAACCTGTTTCATCAGCCTCTGCCATAATTATTCGCCTTTAAGGGTACCGTATACTTTACATGCCAACCAACCGGTCGGCCCGGTGATCGATGCGAATAAGGAATATGTAAGACTTTCGGGCCACATAAGTTTAGAGGAGATCCTCGGCAAAAGAATAATTGAATGGACGGCCGAATATGACCGTGAGCGAAATAGCGCCGAAGTGATTAAGTGCCTGCAGCAGGGTTATGTCCGGGGTCTGGAGATTGATTATGTTGACGAGAAGGGGCGGATCACCCCTATCGAAATTAATGCGACGGTTATCACGACCGGAAAATCCTCCCAGATCGTGTCCCTCTGTCGCGACATCACCGAACGCCGGCAAGCCGAGGAGGCCCTGCAGGCCGAACGGCAACGCCTCTTCAAACTGTTGGACGGACTGCAGGCCTACATTTACCTGCGGCGTCCGGACTATTCCCTGGTCTATGTGAATAAGTATTTCCGGGATCGTTTTGGCGACCCGGCGAGCCTGCCGTGTTTCACAATTCTGCATAATCGCCATAAACCCTGCGAAGAGTGCCCTTCGGAAAAAGTCTTCGAGACCGGGACGCCCCAGGAGTGGGAATGGACCTCCAGCAGTGGGCGCATCTACCGGATTTATGACTACCCCTTTGCCGATGTGGACGGCACCCCGCTGGTCCTGGAGATGGGCATGGACATCACCCAACATAAGCAGGCTGAAGAGGAGTTGCGGACCAGCGAAATGGCGCTGCGCCAAAACCAGGAGAGATACCGGATGCTCGCGGGCCACCTGCTGACTGCTCAAGAAGCCGAACGGAAACGACTGGCCCGTGAGCTGCACGACGATCTATCCCAGCGGTTAGCCGCTTTGGCCATGGAAGCCGAAACTTTTGAGCGGCAAACGTCCCTCTTAAGCAGGGCAGATCACGTCAGGCTGAAGGAAATGAAAGATAAGCTGGTGGAACTGTCCATCGATGTCCATGCCATGTCGCGCCGGCTGCATCCTTCGATCTTAGATGATTTAGGATTGGCAGACGCAGTGGCGTCAGAATGCGCCATATTCCGGAAGCGAAATGGGATTGTGGTAAATTACCGGGTAGAAAATATCAGTAGAGAGGTTCCCCCGAATGTCGCAGTGTGCCTTTACCGGATTGTCCAAGAAGCCCTGAGAAATATCTCCCGGCATGCTGGAGCCACGGAAGTTGCGATTTCGTTAGTGGGTGAAAATCAAGCCATTCGCCTGTTGATCAGGGATAACGGTAAGGGGTTCGATCCCGGCCAGAAAACGAGCCAGGTGGGTTTGGGCTTGGACAGTATGCAGGAGCGGGCCTATTTAATCGGCGGTGATTTTTCTGCAAAGTCCCAACCCGGGCAAGGGACGGTGATAGAAGTCCTGGCGCCCTTATCCAGGAGAGTGGTATGAAGCGGATCAGGGTATTATTGGCCGATGATCATAAGATCGTGTTGGATGGCCTGAGGAGTTTGCTGGAACCGGAGTTCGAGCTCGCCGGGACGGTGGAGGACGGTCGGGCTCTGGTCTCTGCTGCGGAGAAGTTGCGCCCCGATGTGATAGTGGTGGATATTTCGATGCCGTTGCTCAATGGCATTGAGGCGGTCCGCCAGATCAAAAAGCTCGATAAACAGATTAAAGTAATATTTTTGACCATGCACCCGGATGTGACTTATGCCATCCGGGCCTTCGAGGCAGGCGCCTCGGGCTATGTCCTGAAACATTCGGCTTCATCCGAACTGATCACCGCGATCCATGAGGCGATTAAGGGGCGAACCTATGTGACGCCGATGATTGCCGGGGAACTGATGCAGGCATACAAGGGAGGAACTTACCGGCAGACCGAGGAAACGCAGCCGTTGACCCAGCGCCAGCGGGAAATCCTCCAATTATTGGTTGAGGGCAACACGGCCAAAGAAGTTGCCAACTTGCTGAACATTTCCCCCCGGACGGTAGAGTTTCACAAGTACATCATGATGTCAAAACTAAAGCTCAAGAGCGTCTCTGCACTGATCCAATATGCCATCAGGCAGGGCTTTGCCTCCGTTGAAGGGTAAAGAAGGCATTTCTACCGGAATTTTCCGAAATCGAAAAATCGTCAAAAATTTATTCCACCAGACTCATAAATCCACGGGATGTCCCAACCGCCAACCGCACCCACGGCAGACTGGGCCAGCCAACCTTTCCCCAACTCGAACTACAACCCCAACCCCGCCAGAGGCAAGTGACGATCTTTTGATTCATGGTTATTCCCCTAGTATATTTTTTACAAAAATCTAGTAATTTTTACAGTTTCTTATTCCTGGATTTCCAATTATTATGTAGCCTGTAGGAAAAGTGCCTGTTACCAAGCATGGACAGCCGCTGAGCGGAGGGGTTGTCATGTATCCCGAGACAGAGGTTCATGATCCTCTCTAATGAGGAGTACCAAGGCTCCCTTTATTGTAAACTAAACGAAAATATTGGGAAACCTTTAGAAGAGGTGGCACATATGGAAGTATCGCGTTGATGTTAATTGAAGCTATGTTCGTAGGCTCGAAGTCATCAAATCCTGGCGAGAGTCTTTTTTCCATAAAAGCCGCAAGGTTTGAGGAGTTTGACGATGAACAGTGACAATGTTCTTTCCTTATGGGATTCCAGGGGTAATTGGCATTTCTGCCGATTTTGCAAACACCTGCACAGCCTCATAGGAGCACTTACCTGCGATGCTTTTCCTGAAGGCATTCCCAAAGAGCTTACCTCTGCGCTGATATTGCACAACAAGCCAATGCTCGGTCAAAAAAACAACATCGTCTTTGTTCCCAGCTATAAATAAAACGCTTATTGCCATTGCTCCGAAAATAAGCTATAATTAACTAAATTAATTAGCTAAATGGAGCAATTATTGTGCAACAAGAAAACTTGAGTCTC
>JAHIKF010000340.1 GCA_018897875.1 Pseudomonadota bacterium
ACAGTTCTGTCCGGTTAATTGATTAAAAAAAGCCCGAAATCTCCTGTGAATCTGTTACAATGTGTTAACCATAACCCATTAAACAGAAAGGAGATTTCGGACTATGGCCCATTGTAACACAATCTTTCATCAGATGCTTAAACTTATTCCGAAACATCATTTTGGCAAGTTGGAAACCGAGCACGGCACTGACCGGAAAGCCCGGTCTTTTACCCGTTGGATCCAGTTGGTGCACCTACTCTCCATGCAACTCACGGCTCAAGTCAGTCTACGGAACGGTTTCTCCAGCCTGAAAGCGCGGATAAAAAACCTCTACCACCTGGGGTGAAGCCGGTGGCCCGCTACACCTTTGCCGATGCCAACAGCAAGCGCCCCGCCTCATTCTTTGAGGCGCTGTTTGACTTAGTACTTATCCGTAATTAACCGAGATTATGCAGCAACCTTGGCCACCGCAGTCAAGCAATGGTTTTGGGGAGCCTTCTCACCGAATTGCACCCTGACAAGTTTACTCTTTCGCAGCCAAATTGTCTCATGAGAGGCATGATAACACAAATTTCCATGAATTTGTCCACCTACCAGGCGAGCATAGTATTTTTTCCAATTGAGGGTATTGTTTATGTTCTGCGCACCGTCTCCCCTGGCGTCCCTCTCCACACCCATCACTTGGTCATTATCCCGCCCTTTTGCCATCTCCTGGTTCTCCTTGGTCACGTATTATCCCCCAATCCCGTGTCCAAGAAAACCGGATTCACCTCATCGTTACGTAGAGTCTGAATGTCCTTGTCCTGATATTTGTGTTATGTCTCGGTTCCACCCTTTTAGATTCGCCCCCTCGGCGTATCAGAAGCCCCGAAGAGCTCTTGAAGGCAAAGACCGACCGCCCCCCAAAAAACAGTAGAGCCTTTGACTACTGTCACGGGTAACCGCATTGACCCCCAGACGTTATGGCAATTATCATGGGTTGGCAAGTGTCCCCGGCCTTCCCGGGAGATTCGGTCGGTGAAGTTGTGGTCGATGAGGGACTGCTGATTTTTAGACCAGACCGGGCAATCCAAGCCGGTCCGTCCAGCATCCACCGGGCGTTGTACTTTAACTTCTCCTTCAATGGAGCCGGTCGTACCGCATAACGTTAAGATCCGAAATGGCGAAAACATTAATTGCTTTGGGGGAATTGCAATACGATCATGGCGGTGTTGCATAGCTTGGTAGTGAAGACATAGAGCCTGCAACTTCCAGTTGTACGAATGTTGCGGCCAATGCTAAAATATATTCTTAATTTGAATTTGAATATGGATAACATAAGAATTATTCTTTGTCAATGGTGATAAGGTGACCGCACGGCGGTTGGCAGGTCAGCATAGGCCGGATTATATAGTGCGCCACGATGGCGCGGGATGCCAGTGGAGAAAGGTTCCACCCAGATAATTGACGGTAAATCTGGTAGCTGACGAGCAGTATGTGCGGGTAACTGGGCATATTGAAGCCTCGTGACCAAGGTCGCCTTGGGCGATCGAGCCATCCTGCGGGCCGTAACGCGAGTGAACCCTGAGCAGGCCTCGAAAGTGAAGTGGTGGACGCCGACCTGTCCCGTTATTTTGATACCATCCCCCACCGGGAACTGATGTAGTCGGTGGCCCGGCGTGTCAGTGATTGCCACGTTTCGGCCTTGATCAAGATGTGGCTGAAGACTTCGGTGGAAGAGGTGGATGGAGCGGGGCGGCGGCGCCTGACAGGTGGCAGGCGGAGCAAGTGCGGCACACCCCAAGGCGGGGTAATCAGTCCGTTGCTGGCCAACCTGTACATGAACCGCTTCTTGAAATACTGGCGGCTGACCCGGATGGGAGAGAAGCTGGAAGCCTGTGTGGTCAACTATGCGGATGACTTTGTCATCTGTAAAGTCCCCGTTAACCATGATACTGCTTCCCTAAGCTTCATCGGCTCCCCCAAGGTTGCGGTGTTTCTGCTAAAATCACCTTAGTACAGGAGCGCCGATGAGGCTTAATTTTTCAATAAATCATCTCCAAAGAGAGTTTTGCAAGAGGATTCAGTGACAAGCTGCATATCTATGCTGGCCCTTACGGCGGATTACTGTCATATATCAGCGAGATTGAGATATTCCGGTGCAAGGAGGAAACGAGAAATGGGGCGAATTCTTTTAGCTCTCGTAAGCACGCTGTTTTTGGTTATGCCGGTTATGGCTGGGACATGGACGTCCAACAACTTTCTCTATCAACCCGCCATAGGGGCCAGGGGCGATGATGAAAGAGCCAAATTTGAATCAGGCTTGAATCGGGTTGACTCCCGCCTGGCAAATGAGAAATGGCTTAACGATTCCCCGTATAATGGAGATTTAGGCACGGCGATCACCGCCATTGGCAGCGCCAAAACCGTCCTCAGCCTTCCTGCCGGTAACTGGCCCATCGCCGCCAATCTGACGATCCCGGCCAACCTGACGCTGAAATTTGCTCACGGAGCTGTCCTTGCTATCGCCACCGGCAAGATCCTGACTATCAATGGCACTCTGGAGGCTGGCCCTTACCAAATTTTCTCCTGCACCGGTACAGGCAAGGTCGTCTTTGCGGCTGGGGCGGTCGATCAAATCCATCCCGAATGGTGGACTACTAATACCACTCCCGGCACCACTAACATGACTGCGGCGATTCTGGCAGCCTACACCGCCTGTCAGAACACCCCGAAAGGTAAATTACGGCTACTTGCAACTACGTATGCTATTGCAGACCTAATTTTTCCCACTAATGCTCCGAACTGGCCATCAGGTATTCTAATAGAGGGGTCAGGACAGGGAACTAAGATTGTTCCAGCTGCCGCCCACACCTCCGGGAATTTTTTGATGACGTTTCAGGGGGTGGGAACAATAGAAGGAGTTGGTCAGACCGGGACTGGCTGGGTTACGGTGCGGGATTTTTATATTAGCGGCGGTGGCGCCAGAACCAAGGGCATACTGGTGCAACCGTCTAATAATTTCCGGCTTGAGAACATTACCTTCCTCAGCATTTTGGGGACCGCTCTGGAAGCGGAACGCCCTTATGATTTGTATTGCTCCAGACTTAGATTTGTTGCTTGTGGGTCGTTCACTAACAGCGAAGCCGCGGTAAGGATGATTCCGGACCCCCTTGTTTCTCCTTTAGTTACGTCCCTTGCCTGGGGCAATCAGGTCTACTGGACGGACTGCAACATCGAGGCATTTCAGTACCGGGGATTGGATTTAATAGGATGTTCGGCGTTTGATGCGCGTGGCGGCAAGGTTCATGGTTCCATAAAAACGGTTACGACCAGCCTGGGATTGGTTTATATCGACGGCGGGGGAGACATCAGGTTTACCGACTTCAATATCGTTCTCGGAAGCAGGGCCGATGCGGTATATATCAAAGATGAGCCTACAGGCCCCCCAGCCTACTATACCCAGGTTTCATTTGTGCAATGCACCTTTGGGTCGATGGAGAGCTATGATCCTGGTGTGTACGATCTCAAGGTCATTCATTATGATGCCAAAAATACAAGTTCACAATTAAAGGTTGTTGGATGTGGATTCAATTCTGTGGGGAGCGGGCTTGGGACGAACGGGAGATTCATTCATCTTAAATCTACTGCACCAGCGTGGCGGGTTGCTTTAAATAACAATTTATATAACCTGAACACCCCATCTATAATCTTGCAAGATGACAGAACTAGTAATGTCCGGCATACAGGCGCTATAGACCCTGAGGTTCATGCCTTAAGTCTGGTTCTTGGGCATGATACGACTGGCGGCTTAACAGCAACCATTGCCAGTGATGCAATCACCTTTATAAATAGCTATATGTGTGTCGCTACCGAAGGAGGCGCTGCCAGTGATAATCTGGCTACGATTAACGGTGGCCGCATTGGATCAGTATTGGTTCTAAGAGTGGCCTTACAAGCCCAACCAGTTACGGTGAAACATGGAACGGGGAATATCTGGCTCACTGGCAAGGCTGATTTCACCTTGAATAGCAACAAAGATATTCTGGTGCTGTTCAATACTGATGGTTCGACGTGGGTGCAAATAGGTGGCGGGGATAATGGATAAACCTCAAGGATAGTAAGTGATGAACCTGGGCGAAAAAGAGTGGCTGTCGGGCTGACGGATCGCTGGGTTGCCCACTTTGCAGGGCATCCTCGACCTCTCCCGGCAGATTATCTCTTTCGTGGGCATAACCCCAGACGGCCCGCCGGACGTGCGCTATTATCCGACTCAGGACGGCAAGGGCGGCGAGGAGGTTATCATCACGGTAATGGCCGGGATCATAGCAATATTTTTACTGAACGCCGCGCCGCGCCTGTGGCTGACGGGTCAGTGACTTTGTTGGGGCGGACTACATTCGGCCAAAACCTGTGTTGGTGGTTAGCAGTGGATAGCCTAGAATCTGCCGCTAAGTGTTTTAACGAAGCGTCATGTAACCGAGCCTCTTGCAAAATGCTCCGGGGTTGTCCGGGAGAAATCGCCGGTAATAGCCAATACGCTTATTGCCTTAGCTCCGAAAAGGTAACGGTTTGAGCATTAAGACACGCAGTGATCATCCGGTTAAACATTTGGGGTTCCCAGAAGCGTCGATTAAAGCGGTAACAAAATTCCGCCAGATAACGGGGCAGGTGC
>JAHIKF010000341.1 GCA_018897875.1 Pseudomonadota bacterium
ACGTTCGAGCAAGGCTTCAGGTTTCTGGGTGGGGTATTCTTCCTTCTCCTGTGCCCATGACACAACGGACTGAATATCGTCCCATAACGATTGAACTGGGCGCCCCTCCATTTCGTCTAGGAAGCGTTTGAACCTTGGGATACCGTTTTGGGTATAGTAAACTCGGCCAGCTTCATCGAGTTCGCGCATCTTGGACTCGGGACAGCGCCACAAACCTTCGCAACCTTTCCATGTGTAGCGATAACCACCACCGCTAAGTCCTTTAGCTGAAATGTCTCCAGACATGAACTTCCGACCGTCCTCATCTGAGTAACGGTAGTATCGCTCGACATACCATTCTTCGTAGTCTGTGAGAGGAGCGTTCCAGACAGTCTTCTTTCCTTTAGAGAAATATAAAATACATTCGTGTACCTGTCCGAAGGCTGCTGAATCGCTATGGGCGGATGCTCGTTTCCAAATGATTTCTGCTCGGTTTTGGTCAGTTCCAAACACTTCCTCCAATACCAACCGAATGTGACTATTCATCCTCCAATCACAATGAACATAAATACTACCATCCTCGGCAAGTGCTTCTCGCATAAAAATCAAACGTTCACGCAAGTTTTCTAAAAATTCAGCCGTATTTATTTTGTCACTATAACTTTTGGTTCCATCTCCCCCCTGAAAATCCGACTTCGTAGCAAACGGCGGGTCGATATAGATGAGCTTGACCTTGCCCTTTACCTTGTCCTTGACGAGCGGGTCCTGATTCAGATATACGGTCTTCAAGAACTGTAAATTGTCCCCCTGGATGATGAGGTTCTGCCAGCCGTCCTCGCCGGGTTCCCCGAAGCGCCGCACCACTTGGAGCGGGGCCGATTGCCCCAGTAAATTGGCAGATGCCAGGATGTACCCTTCTGGACGTTTGGATTTATACTCAATGGTGGGGATTTTTATGCGGTTCAGGCTGGAAAAATCAAACTCCCCTTTTAGACGGATTTCCTCAGCAAGAGAAGGGAACAGCTTCCAGGCAATCTCTCGCGGCGGTTCAAAGCCGCCGTTCACCGCCTCCAGCAGCTTGGCCAGTTCTTCTTCGGTCAGGTTGATCTTAGACATGAAAACTCCTTGGATGGTCCATATCCGAACCTCAGGTAAGCCGCCAGAACGGGTCCTGCTGCCAATCTGGGGGGAACCCCATCGCTCCCCAATTGACATTGGCGTGTTTTGCCAGAAGTTCCATCAGACGACGTTGCCACTTGGACCCATCGGCAATGATGTACATAAGTACATACAACAGGGCTGCCTGGGCGTAGAAGGTGTGATTGCGGCTCATTTGCTGCATATAGGCCTTCATGACCTTGGGCTTGATGCTGAACTGCCGATTCCAGAGACGGGCATGGTGGGCGCAGAGGTTGCGGAGATAGGTCATAGTATGGAGCCAGGACTCCATGACCCGATGATTGATCTGGAAGGGCTTGCAGATTTCCTTCTGCAGGTCCCGGGAGACCAGCCGGGCGTAGATGGTCGACAGCGTGCCCAGGGGCATCACCTCCATGACCATCCAGCTGGGCGGGAGGTCCGGGTGGTCGTAAGTCTGGTAATAGTGATGGATGAAGACTTCCCGGCGCTGATGGTTCCTTGAAGGTGCCACGGAGGGATGGTAGGTTTCACGCCTGATCTTGTCAATCAGGTTGGCGTGATTGAAACTCGAAAGAAAGTGGGATGGGTCCATGAACCAGTGCGGGCCATGGTGTTGACTCATGGTGTTGGAAATGCAGGCGCGGAACGCAACCTCAATCCGTTCGATGGCGTCCATGACGAGCAAGCGCAGTTCACGGTCAAAGATGTAGATGTCTAAGGCATCCTTGAAAGTGACCCCATTTTTGAAGGTGTGGGGAGCCAGACCAGGAGCATTCTGCTGGAAGGTCAGGAAATAGCCAGAGAGGCGATAGTAGCCGATGTAGCGCAGGTAATGACGGGCTTTGTCGCGGTCGGGAATGATGAGTTCCCGGGAAATCAGGAGGTCAAGTTGTTCATCAATAGTCAGGGCGGGTTTGCAGTAGGTCTGTTTTTGCCCATTAGACATAAAAATACCCACCGGGGTGCGCATCGTGGAGAGGCGTGGTGGGTGTGTTGAATAAATCTATAACCACCCAGTCTCTCATTGTCAAGCTTTTTTCTGTGCGTAGAATACAAATGACCATATTAATTTATGCGGAGAAAACCCGCTCCAGCAGGTCGTTCAGTACTGCCACCGGGGTCTCTCCCGCCTTCCGGGGCCGCAGGGTGAACTTGTTGATGCGCAGGAAGTGGTAGCCGTAGCTTTCCAGCTCCAGTTGCCGGGTCAGGTCGTATTCCAGGTATTCTTCCTTGAAGTCCTCCAGGGAGCGCACCACCTCCGGGTCCTGGGTATGATACTCCAGCCCGTCATATTCCAGTATCAGGCTTTTCTCTTTACCACCATCGGCTAAGGTCAGCAGAAAGTCAACCCGGTACCTGGGGATGAACTTCTGGTATTCTTGTTGGATGTACTTTCCGATGTTGAACTGGGGGATGATGAGGAGACGGTCCCGGTGCTGGCGGTAGAAATCGGTCTGGGTGATGTGGATATATAACTCCTTTTCCTTGGGGGATTCGAATACCGAGTCATCGGCGATAAAATGGTCGTGGGGGCGGGTCTCCTCCAGGATAGTGCGGTAGTATTGTAAGGCGTCGCCCAACTTGCTATCGGCATAGTCGCCCAGGTCCATGCTGTGGACAAAGACCATGGTGTCCTTGGCCCGGGAAAAGCCCACGTTCAAACGCTGCATCTTCAGGCTCTTGATGTTGTCGGCGGTCCCCCCCGGGGTGGGATAGATAGTGCGTAAGTCGGCATTGTTCAGTCTCTTGTCCTGCACCAGGGAGTAATAGACGATATTCCGCTCTTCCCCCTGCACATCCCCCACAAACCAGATGGCAAGCCGGTTTTCCTCTTTGAGGCGGTGGTAGTTGGGGAGCTTCTCCCGCAGGTATCTTTCCGCCCGGTCCCGCTGCTCCCGGAAGGAGGTGATGATGCCGATGGTACCTTGGTAGCCGTCAACGGTAAGCTTCTCAAGGTCCTGCCGGATGGCCTCGATTTCGTCTAAGTTGACATTTTGGCCGGAATGCCCCTGGGTCTCCACCTTGAGGAAGCGGAGCACCGCGTCAATCGGCTTGGTACGCAGGCGGTTGACCACCAGGGGTATCTGGGCCGGGCGGTAGAAAACCTCGTTGGAATAGCCGATGATTTCGGGAAAGCTGCGGAAATGCTCGGTGAGGGAGCCGTAGTAGTTAGGAATGGCCTGACAGAAATCCAGGGTGGATATGCGGATGCTGAAGTTCTTGAGCCATTCTTGATCGGCGTCCTGTTGGTCAGCCCGCGGGATTTCGGCCACAAACAGGTCACCGTCGTCGGCCACCTCGGCGGTCTCCTCCTCCAGCAGCCGCCTTTCCTGTTCCGCCGAAATCGTCCGGTGGGTTTCCCCTCGGTACTCATCAATAATTTTTTTGAAGTAAGCGCCGCTGTATTTGCGACTGACGTTAACGGCGCTCACCGCGCCGTACTGGTACTTATCTCCAAAGACCAGCACCTGCTTGGCCCGAAGGATGAGGGAAAGGGAGTGGGCGATGGAAACCTGGGAGGCTTCGTCAAAGATGAGGATGTCGAAGAGGCCCTCTTCCATGGGGAAGAACCTGAAAATGGCCTCCGGCTCGGCGATGATGCAGGCATAGGTGGAGCACAGGAGCCTGGCTTGCTCGGGGGTCAGGCGTTTACCGGCGGCAATGCTCCGCTTGATTCTCTGCATGTCCGCCTGAAAATTTTGGAAGCCTTTCAGGCGCAGATCGTTGGTATGCTCCGTCAGGCGCTGGTTATAGCTATTGAGCTCCTCCAGTTGGCCCCGGATTTCCGGCAAGAAGGCTTCTTCCCCGCTCAGTTCGGCATGGAGGGTGATGAACTCCAGGATTTTGGCCTCATCCTGGGTCAGCCCGGTGAGCTTGTCCAGGGAGGCGAGGTCGGAAAAATCTATCCCTACCCGCCGTAAGGTGGGGCCATAGAGGTCCCTGACCGCCTGGAGATCGTCGATGGTCGGAGATTGCAGGTTCTCCAGCGTCCCCCGTAGCTTGTCCAGTTGGAGATACAGGTCTTGATGAGACAGACCTGTCAGCCCCACGGCCTCCTGAAATTCGGTTATGACCTGGAGAATGTGGGAATAGCGGGTGAGGTCTTGGAACTGCTTGAGCCCCCGGGCCAACTCCTTGAGGGTCAGGTCCTGTTTATCCTTGTTGTGCAGCAAGGCCACAGCGTTTAGCAGGTGGTGGAACCTGAGGCTATTCAGGTCGCCCAGGTCTGCTGCCAGGGCGGTGAAATCCGTCGGCTGCCGGGCCAGGGAATAAATAAACTCCATGGCATAAGGGGTATCCCCTTGCAGGCCGTGAAGCGTTTCCAGCAGGGAGTCCACCTGCGCCAGCAGTTTATCAGGCTTGAGGCCGGCCTCTTGGGTGTAGGCCCATACAGCGGGGAAATCACGCAAGAACTTTTTTTTGGTGGCAGCGAATTTCTTGTCAAAACCAATTTTGCCCAGGAAGGAGGTCTGATTCACCAATTCTTGCAACCGTTGCTGGACATCTTGCAGTTCCCGGTAGGAGGAGATTATGTCCTGCAATTCTCGCCATGGGTGCGGCAACGAAGTCAACTCGGTGACCGCCAGTTGGCCTAGGGGCAAGTCGTGGTTGAATGCTACGGTCAGCCGGTCCACCAGGGGTTTAGCGGCGTCCAGATTTATCAGGGAGGTCAGGTCGATGCCGGAAAGGAAGTCTGGGTCAACCCCCTGGGTGGTCAAAGCATTGCAGGCGTCAAGAATGCGGGGGATGTCATGTCGGCGCTGGTAAAGGGCGGTGAGAGATTCGAGCGTAATACCACGGAAATCCGTTAGGGGAATATGGCCGGGGAGGTCTTGGAAGTTTCGCAGCGCCTCCGGCATTCCCAGTGAGGGGGTCCCGGCAATCCCGCATGAATCTATGTCCAGTTCTTTCTCTAATTGGAAAAGGCGGAGCAGCTTCTGGCTCGCCTGGGGTAACAGATTGGTCTGGGTAATGGCGGTGGAGATGGTCTGTTCGAGGTGGTGTTGCACCTTAGCTTTATCACGCCCCACGGCGTCCACATTGAAATCTTCAGCCCGGCGGGCGGCCGCATCTATCACCGGCAAGGAGAGGGAGTTTTCAATGGTGTTCAGCGTGGCGAGTTCCTGGTCCCTGGAGATTCTGATAACGGAGGGTTTGCTGTGGGGATGCAGCTTTCGAAATTTATCGGTGAGCATGCGCTCCACCACGTCCAAGGCTTCTTTTTTATGGGAGGTGATGATTATGGACGTGTCGTTTTGGTTGGCCCAGTAGGTAACGGCCGCGATGGTATGCGACTTACCGGTCCCTGGCGGCCCATCGACCACCACAACCCGGTTTTTGGGGTTACCCATGGCTGTCAATATCTTTTTCTGGGAGCGGTTTAGCGGCAAGGGGTTGTCGGAATAGAAAAAGCGGGCGGTATTTTTAGGATAATCATCATTGAACTTGGCATTGGTCTCATCATTGGTATTGACGACGTTTTTTGTAAGATAGCCGTCAACAAAATCAATAATGGCAGACCCTTCTCCCCGTTCAACCTTCGTCATCAACTCCGAGTAGTCGAGAATCCGCTTATCCTCGTTCTTGATGACCTGGAACCCCAAGCGGTATTTCAGGTGGGGCAGACCTTCTTTCGGCGGGGGGATAGAGCAGGCCTCATTGGTGGTGATGGACTGGGGGGATAAGTTATATTCACCACTAAGGAAGCCATCCATCTGCCGGAGGTGGGGGATGCTGCCGGCGAAGGACGCAGCCCGGGGTATGGTCAGGACGTTCTGAAACTCGAAGGTATTGATGGCCGGTGTGTTCAGCATCACCAGGTCCCGCGGGATAGTAAGGCGAACACAATCAGTCATGCCGGTGTCGAAATTGACCTCTATGAAAAAAAACGGGTAGGCTGAGTTTCCGTTGTTGCCGTTTTCTTGGTGTATAGAGCCAAAGAATAGGTAGGAGGTGCCGTAGCTTTCCATTACGGCGAACTGCCTGAGGAGGATATTTAGGTCGTAGATTACTAGTACCATGTAACTATGCTTTTTTCGTATAATGCGGTATAATAGGGCAAATTCCCAGGGGGAGGGATTTGCCATGAAACCGCGATACCGGGTGACGTTAACCGAGCAAGAACGCCAGGAACTCGAGACTTTGAAAACGG